>JBCCUW010000680.1:0-1155 GCA_039196385.1 Pseudomonadota bacterium | reverse complement strand
TGCCGTCGCGTTTGGCCATCTGTCGCAATCAATCAGCTTTTGGTTCGCTCGATTCACTGCTGTCGCACGTCACCAGCAACGGCTCATTGTGTCTGCTCGTGGCACACTTCATGACGCACTGCACGTCACGTTTTATGACACTGTACGATAGCAGTTAATTTGGGGTGGACGATGGGGCTTGAACCCACGACCGCCGGGATCACAACCCGGAGCTCTACCAACTGAGCTACGCCCACCATAGTTCCAAAGGAGCGAAATTATATGCCTGCCCTGAGCGTTGCGCTAGGCATTTTGTTGTGGATCGTCTTATCGCGGAGCCACCCCCGCTGGCCGCCCATTTCGCCGCCGGGTGGACTGTGGCACCATCCGGCGCACCATGCTGCATATGCTCTTTCATGTTCTGGTACCCCTTCTGGCCGCGCAGATCCTGCGGCCTGATGACCGCTGGCGGGCGTTCGGCCTTATGATGCTGGCCATGCTGATCGATCTGGATCATCTCCTGGCGACCCCGATCTACGATCCGCAACGCTGCAGCATTGGCTTCCACCCACTACATTCATTGGTACCTGTGTTGGTCTATCTGGCGCTGCTGGGACACCCCAAAACCCGGCTGGTGGGCATCGGCCTGTGTATCCACATTCTACTGGACAGCATCGACTGTCGTATCAATACCGGCATGTGGATCAGCCAACTCACCTGACTGCGCGCTCATCAAGCCTGCTTGATACTGGCCAACGCGGACAGCGCGCGCTCACGGGATGGCTTGAGATCAACCAGCGGCTTGGGGTAATCACGACCTAGCTCCACGCCGGCTGCAGCAAGTACATCCGGCGGGGCCGCAAACGGCTGAAACAGATATGTGTCGGGCAGGTGTTTCAGCTCCGGCACATAACGACGGGTGTACTGCCCGTCCTGATCGAACTTCTGACCCTGAGTCACCGGGTTAAAAATCCGAAAGTATGGCGCCGCGTCTGCACCGCAGCCTGCAACCCACTGCCAGCTTGCGGTATTGTTGGCCAGGTCTGCATCCAACAGACAGTCCCAGAACCACTGTTCACCCAGGCGCCAGTCCTGCAGCAGGTTTTTGACCAGAAACGAGGCTACGATCATACGCACACGATTGTGCATATAGCCCGTCTGCCAGAGCTCGCGCAT
>JBCCUW010000679.1:0-1166 GCA_039196385.1 Pseudomonadota bacterium | reverse complement strand
GGGTGCGAGCGCTCAGTTGAGCTGAGAAACTGTCCAAGTCCAGATCGCCGCTGGGTGTGACGGCCACCACCTTGATCACGGCGCCTGTCCGCTGCGCAAGCATCTGCCACGGTACGATGTTGGAATGGTGTTCCAGACTGGTGAGCAGTATTTCGTCACCGCTCTTGACCTCACCCTGGACAATATTCGCCACCAGATTGATCGCTTCCGTTGTACCCCGGGTCATAATGACTTCGCTGGACTGCGCCGCGTTAATGAACTGCGCGGTTAATGTGCGAGCCTCTTCCAGCATCTGAGTGGCTTCGTCCGCCAGGAAATGGGCTGCACGATGGACGTTGGCGTTGTGCCGGCTGTAGTAGTTGGACAACGCATCGATGACAGCTTGGGGCTTCTGGGTAGTGGCAGCGTTGTCCAGATAAACGAGCGGTTTGTTCTGGTGTTCACGCTGCAGGATCGGAAAGTCCGCGCGAATGTCTGCTGCCATGTTACGCCTCTCCGGCATACTGGTTGAACCAGTCTGCCGCTTCGTCAGCCAGCGGGCCCTGAGTACAGACATTCAGAAACGCCTGACTCAAAAGTTGTTTGGCGCTGCGTTCATCAATGCCCCGGCTGGCGCAGTAAAACAGGTGATCCGCGTCTAACTGACCGACGGTGGCGCCGTGGCTGCATTGCACATCGTCGGTATAAATTTCCAATTCCGGCTTGGTGTTGATGGTGGCCTGATCGCCCATCCCCAGATTTTTGTTGGTCAGGTGCGCCTGCACGCCATTGCTGTTGGCGTGGATATGAATGCGGCCATTAAACGTGACGTTGGCCTTATCACCCGCGATATTGTGGATGGTCTGTTCGCTGTAGGAGTGGGCGGCGCTGTGTTCCACAGTGATCTGCTGATCCAGGTGTGTGTCTGCGGGCACCAGTGCCGCGCTGCTGATCGCAGCATGCGCGCCGGGGCCGGTGCAGTTGATGTGAATATTTTGGCGGTGGGTGGCGCAGCCGGTACTGTGGTTATGCAGGCGGTAGCTGGCGTTGGCTGGCACGTTAACCTCCAGATGACGAAAAACCGTGGAGGTTTGTCCGTCGTTACCCGACTCGGCATATAGATTATTGCGGCTGTGGGTGACCTGGCTGCTTTCGTCCAGGCTTAACCAGACACATTGGTATTCATC
>JBCCUW010000678.1:0-1190 GCA_039196385.1 Pseudomonadota bacterium | reverse complement strand
CTCGACCTGTTCAAGTTCGCCCTTGCGCACGCTGACAGACAAACCCACGTCAACGCTGACGGAAACTTCAGCCTGATCGGCGCCTTGCCGTTTGGCTTCATTGAGAATATCTTCCACCAGACCTGTAAGTTCCGGCTCTTGCTCTGTTAAGTCCAAAGTCTATTTCCTATGTTATCTATCGCTTACGAAGTATCCGTACGCAATCTCACATTAATCCTGTTGGCCTGACGCACCGTGCCCAATCCTCAGCCACCTGACAACAACGCATCCTCTGCTACAACAGATACCACCGATGCAACCAGCCAGTCCAAGACCGCGCGCAAGCGGGCTGCGGAACAACTGCAGCACCTTGGCCAGCAGCTCTGCGATTTGAACCCTGCCCAGCTGGAACGGTTACAGCTGCCTGAACCGCTGCTGAAAGCCATCCACGATTATCAGCGGTTCCACGCTAGAGAAGCCAAACGCCGCCAGCTGCAGTTTATTGGCCGAGTGATGCGCGACCTGTTGGAACCGGAGGACATCGACGTCATCAACAACCATCTCCAGGACCTGCAGGGGCAGTCAGCGGCCGCTCAATATCAGTTCCAGCAACTGGAACACTGGCGCAGCGCACTCCTGGCTGAGGATGCCGCCGTGACCCGCTTCATCACCACTTTCCCCAACGTCGAGCGGCAACAACTGCGGCAGCTGGTAAAAAGCGCACGCCGCCACGCAACGACGCACTCTGACCAGGAAAAAACCGCAGCACGCAAACTCTTTCGCTTTCTGCGTGACACTATTGAGGCACAAGACTGACGCTGCACAGGTCAGCCTGAGTGCGTTCAAGCTTGCGTACCACCCACCACAATTTCATCAATCTTCAGGGTCGGCTGGCCCACCCCAACAGGTACCGACTGGCCGTCTTTACCACACACTCCCACGCCGGTATCCAGGGCCAGATCATTGCCGACCATCGATACTTTGTTCATGACATCCGGGCCATTGCCGATCAGAGTGGCGCCCCGCACCGGACGAGTCACCTGACCATTTTCAATCAGATAAGCTTCAGTGGCCGAAAAGACAAAACGCCCTGACGTGATGTCCACCGAACCGCCACCAAAGTTAACCGCATAAATTCCGCGATCCACGCTGGCGATGATTTCAGCCGGATCTGTTTTGCCAGGTTCCATAAAGGTATTTGTCATACGCGG
>JBCCUW010000677.1:0-1232 GCA_039196385.1 Pseudomonadota bacterium | reverse complement strand
CGGCGCCGCACAACAATGGGCTACCCTGAGTTGCCTGCTGGCAGGCTTTTTAATGACGGTGGCGCTGTTCATGGAGCACGTTATGGGTCTGCCGCCCTGCCCCCTCTGCATGATGCAGCGTTTGTGGGTTATTGTTGTTGGCCTGATCAGTTACCTCGCCCTCGCTCACAATCCGCGCTGGGGCATATATCCCGTTCTAAATATCGGGGCTTGTCTGGTGGGTGGCGGGTTTTCCATTCGCCAACTCTGGCTGCAAAGCCTGCCGGTTGAAGAACACCCGGCTTGCGGACCGGATCTGCAGTATATGTTGGAAGCTTTCCCACTCAGTGACGTATTGATCGCAATGACCTCAGGCACGGGTGACTGTGCCCTGGTCAGCTGGTCTCTGCTGGGAATTTCCATACCTGGTTGGACCCTGATCGGTTTTATTCTTTTACTGATTGCTGCCGTCAATCAGTTTCGCCTGATGGGCCGTTAAACCGCAGCGCCGCTGGGGTAAATCCTTGAGGCCAATCTTTCAGGAGAAGCGCCCGTAACGCGGAGCGCGTTAGACTCGCGCTTTTTCAGATCCCTGCTATTTTTCCTACAGTACCAACGTTCATCAGCCGAGCCAGGCATTCGAGCGCGGGGCTTACCATCAGAACTAACCCATCAGAAAGAGCAGGGGTGAGGGAACATGCAAACGCAGACAGACCAACAGGCACGCGGGACTCGAGAGAACAATCCGCAGCCACCGTACATCGGCCCGGAGATCCGGGGGCATCAGTTGACCTCCCCGGGACAATACGCCGGGCAGGAAGAGCGTTCCTGCAAAGAAATCCGTCGCGCCCGTTCCAGCTTATTGAGTTACGTGCTGAAACTGAAAAAGAGTATCGACGCTGGGCACACTGACCTGGCCCAGGCCATTACACAGCGTTTTATTCAGTCGCTGACAGACTACCTCTCATACAGTCATTTCCGCTTGCTCAACAGCTACGACGCCCAGGCACACCAGATTGTGGCGCTGCAAAATAATACCGACGTGCTGCTCGGGTTCAGCGACCACTACGCACAGAAAACGCGCCTGAACCTGCAGCTTCTGCAAACCGATTTGGAGCAACTGGCGCTTGCCCTTGAGGTCCGCTTCGAGGTCGAGGACGAAATTGTCGCCCGCCAGATCTGGCAATAAAGATGCCCGGCAGCACCATTTCCACGCTACGCACTTTTGTGCTGGCTGCCGCGCTGGTGGCAGG
>JBCCUW010000676.1:0-1251 GCA_039196385.1 Pseudomonadota bacterium | reverse complement strand
GGACAACTGGGGCTTTCGCGGTTTGATCTGGCTGGGTGTGTTGCAGCGTTCGCTGACGGGTTCAGGCCTGGCTCCCGCCATGCGTACCAGCGTGGCGCACTTTAGTGTCGGCGACGTCAGTTTCGCCACCCATCCCGGCGAGACTTCACCGGCGTATTCGCTGGCAACGCGTGAGTTGCTGGGTTCGCAGCATCAGTTTGTGCTGGGCTTGAGTCAGGACGCTATCGGCTATATTTTGCAGCCGGACTACTTCGCTAACCCGGACCGCTATCCGCATGCGGATTACCTTACTTCGGTATCCGTAGGCGCCACTGCGGGCCCGCAGATTATGGCGGCGCTCGCAGCGCTGGTTGAAGCACGGAGGGAAGCAGAAGGCACTGAACCGGACTCATCTGTACACTAAAGAGGAACTAAATCTGAGCGCATGGATATTCTAGACGGGGCTCAACCACGGCGCTGGACCGTGGACAGTGCCAGCCCGGCAGGTGGCCAGGTGACCATTGCAGGTTGGTACTTTGGTGGCGAGGGGCCAGTGGCCTTACTGCATCATGCCAACGGGATGTGTGGTGCTCTTTGGGCACCGGTGGCACGCGAACTGGCGAAAACATATACGGTGTTTGCCGTTGATGCGCGGGGCCACGGCGACTCTGACAAGTTAACAGTACCGGATGACTATGCGTGGCAGTACTTTGTTGACGACCTGCGACAGGTTGCTGAACAGGTGCTGCGAGAAACCGGGGAAACAGTTGTGGCGCTGGGCCTGGGGTCATCTTTCGGCGGCATAATTACGGCGGCTGCAGCGGCAGCGCCAACGAATCTGTTCAAACAGGTGGTCATGCTTGATCCGCCCATACATCCCGATCCCGCAACCCTGGAATTTCTTGGCAGGGAAAACAATATTACACGTACGGATGAACGAGCTGGGCTGGTGGCGCAAACACTGAAGCGCCGTGCGGTCTGGCCCTCCCGGTCAGCAGCCAGGCAGGCCTGGGCGGACAAACCGTTGTTTGCCAGCTGGTGCGATGCAGCGTTTGACCTGTATATCAACGAAGGTATGCGCGACATCGCGGAGGGAGAGGTTGCCCTGAAATGCAGTCCCCAGGTGGAGGCGCACATTTTTCAGACCACCGGCAGCCTGTTGCCCCAGGACTACGCCCCGCACGTTGAGGTGCCGGTGCATCTGGTGCATGCCCGGTTGGGATTTTTTGACGCAGACTGGTTAAACACCGTGGCCAACATGTTTCCCCAGGG
>JBCCUW010000675.1:0-1275 GCA_039196385.1 Pseudomonadota bacterium | reverse complement strand
TGGAAGACATCAACAAAGCTTTTGATCTAATGCACGACGGTGAGAGTATTCGTTCAGTGGTACAGTACTGATTATGCAACTGATTGCCGAAAATCGTTGCTTTGGCGGCCGTCAGCTGCGCTACCAGCACGCATCGAATGTGTTGGCTTGTGACATGAATTTCTCCGTTTTTCTGCCGGCCCAGGCAGACACCGGCAAAGTGCCGGTATTGTACTGGCTGTCCGGTTTGACCTGTTCCGACGAGAACTTTGTGACCAAAGCGGGTGCACAACGCTACGCAGCGGAGCACGGCCTTGCGATTGTGGCGCCGGATACCAGTCCCCGGGGTGAAGGTGTGCCGGACGATCCGGACGGCGCATGGGACTTTGGCTTAGGAGCGGGATTTTACGTTAACGCCACCCAGGCGCCGTGGGCGGAAAACTACCGGATGTACGACTACGTGGTTGAAGAACTGCCATCGTTGATTGCTGAGGCATTGCCGGTTGATCATACCCGCGTGGCTATTTCGGGACATTCGATGGGTGGGCACGGTGCACTGACTATTGCCTTGCGTAACCCAGGCCGTTATCGGTCTGTGTCAGCATTTGCGCCCATCTGTTCGCCACTGAATTGCCCCTGGGGTGAGAAAGCACTGGGTAACTACCTGGGTCCCGATCGTTCGCAGTGGTTAATGTATGACAGCTGTGAACTGCTGTCGCAAGCAGATAAAAAATTACCCATGCTGGTTGATCAGGGTGAAGCTGATGATTTTCTGTACGGGCAACTGAAACCGGACTTGTTGGCCGAAGCGGCCCGGCAGGCGGACTATCCTTTGCAACTGCGTATGCACCCAGGCTACGACCACAGCTACTTCTTTATTACCAGTTTTATCGAAGAGCACATAGCTTTTCACGCATCTCATTTGTGATGGACCAGGAGCGGGGTCTTAACCGCTCTGCGGGTCGTTGTTGTCTGTGTAATAAGACAAGACTCCCTACCTGATTCCTGCGATCTCTGGTCATTTCTTAAATTCAACCACTGCGCCAAGCTTATGGTGAGCCAATTCGTGCTTTGCTCGCCAATATGTGGATATCGTGAATTGGAGATGGCCAGTGATTTCGAACACACGTCAGGCTGAATTGTTAAACCAGCTGGCGATTGAGCGCGAAAGGCTGCCCTTAAGCGTGCGGCCCAGGGTTTTACCAGTAGCTGTATGGTTATTTATGGCGCTGATATTGATGGTCGCCGCGATCTGGTACGCGTTGATTCACGATGAAGTGGAAACCGTTGTCTCGC
>JBCCUW010000674.1:0-1333 GCA_039196385.1 Pseudomonadota bacterium | reverse complement strand
TCCCCGGCCACATCACTAATCCGCTGGCGTTGAATACCACGGTATCAGCATCTGCACTCAAGTGATCAGCCATGGCTGTGATGCGACCATCTTCCACGAGCACGTCGGTGGGCTTACCAAGCCAATTGGCCGCCTGGATGAGTGTCGCCTGCATGGTTATGGCACGCCAGGCGCCGCCAGCACAAACTCCTGCAGTTCAAACGCCACCATGTCGTCAAGCGGCACTTCAGAGTCTAACAGGTCTATCTGCCGCAGATGCTGCAGATGAAGCAGCAGTCGCTCCCGGTCAAAATGTCCCAGTGCCTCGCCATCTGCAGCACTACCGTAGACCAGCTCGTTATCCTGCATCGCTTGTTTACTGAATGCCGCAAATTCTGCCGTCTGCTGCGGGTTGCGCTGGCCCAGCACAGGATGAACAAGGGCGCCGTCTCCAACCATGTAATCCGCCCAACCCTGCAGCGATGCCTGAGTAAAAGCACGCACCAGTTCCGGCTTCTCCTGCAGCATG
Organism: Pseudomonadota bacterium; assembly: GCA_039196385.1. GTDB lineage: Bacteria > Pseudomonadota > Gammaproteobacteria > Pseudomonadales > Azotimanducaceae > UBA4421. Next base: position 825 of record JBCCUW010000674.1, on the reverse strand, counting down.
TCGCGATGGGTATAAACCACCCGATAAGGATCAAAACCCGAACTGGATAAGCGCAGATAGTCTGCTTCAACATTCTGTTGCGCCACGTAATACGGTTCGCTGGTCAGAAAACACTGCTGAACCAGCTCGGGGTTAGCAAGAAAACGCGCCAGTCCATAGTCAAGCGGGATCAGCTGCGGCTCAATCTGCAGCGCTTTACGCAAATATTGCACATACGCTGCGCCAGGGGCGATCATGAGCAAACGGCCCTGCAAATCAGCAAGCGTCTCCAGGCCGTTACTGACGTGAAACATCACACACTGCGGATCGTGCTGAAAATAGGGAAACAACACCAACAGCGGCGCACCTCGCGACGTCGCCATAAATATATTGTCTGTTGTCCCTACCGCAAAATCGATCCGACGCGTGGCCACCATCTGGGGCACGTTGGTCATATTCGCACCCGGCCGGATCTCGACCGCCAAACCAGCCTGTTCATAAAGTCCACTGAGCATGGCCTGGTAGAAACCACCGTGTTCCGGCTGCGCATACCAATCCGTCTGCAGCACCACTTCCTGCAGGGCTGTACCGGATGTGTCTACATCAGGTACATCTTCCGCACCGCTACAGCCAACCAGCAGCCACACTGGCAACATCATCAACCAGACTACCCTGCTGCGCTTAATCATTAAACGTATAACTATCATGCCACTTATGTAGGAAGCGCCAGGCCAGCAGGTTAACCAGCCCAACAAAAAGGAACCCGATGAGACACGCAACAAAGGCAGAAGCAAACAATGCCGGCACCTTAAACTGCGCACTGAAAATCATCACCACAAACCCAAG
>JBCCUW010000673.1:0-1338 GCA_039196385.1 Pseudomonadota bacterium | reverse complement strand
GCCATCCCTTTATCGCTGTGGCAAACCATGTCTGTACTGATACTGGACGGGGTCCTCGACCGGCACGAGAATCTGAAGTTTGGCGCCATCGAACTCGGAGCTGGATGGGTGCCCAGCTGGATGCGCTTCATGGACTCCGGTGCAGCGGCTTTTATGAAAGGTGAAGAACGTTTGCAGAAGCTTTCCGCCACACCCAGCGAAATTGTCCGGCGTCAATTTCGCGTTACTCCCTATCCCCATGAGCCAACCGGTTGGATCATTGAAAATACCGGCCCGGAAGTGTGTCTGTTCTCTTCAGACTTTCCGCACGTGGAAGGTGGACGCAACCCGCTGAAACGTTTTGGCGAAGCCATGCAGGACACGTCGGCGGCTGAGCAGGAGCGGTTTTACTGTCACAATTTTATTGATCTGATGGGCGCGGGTCTGGACAAAGAACTGCGCGGCGTCTGATTACCGGGCGTAAGCCTCCGGCGCTCTTACCAGGGATACGCCCCCGGCTCTTTACCAGGCATACGCCTCTGGCGAGGGGCCAGCGGGCGGGAATATGCGGTCCAGCTCATCCAGCGTGGCGGTGCTGAGCTGTAACTCCGGCACGTGCAGAATATTCGTCAGCTGAGCTTCGCTGCCAGGGCCGACGATGGTTGCCGTCACTCCGGGTTGGTGCAGTAACCACGCCAGAGCGACAGCGCTGGGACTCTCCTGCAGTTCGTCGCAAAGGCGATAAAACTCGTTCAGCTGATCAGCATGGTCAGCCAGCGCTTTTTGCGCATCAGCACTCTGGCGCCGGCCGTTTGTGCTGTCGCGCTGGCCGGCCAGCAGACCACCACCCAGCGGGCTCCAGGGAATGACCCCCAGGCCATAGTGACGGCAGGCGGGAAGTACTTCCATTTCAATACGTCGTTCAAGCAGGTTGTACAGGCTCTGTTCCGCGACCAAGCCCAGCTGGTTGCGTGCAATAGCTTTTTCGCTGGTCCTGGCGATGGCCCAACCCGGGAAGTTGCTGGTGCCGACGTAGGTGATCTTACCCTGGTTGATCAAGCGCTCCATGGCTTGCCAGATTTCTTCAACCGGCGTAGCGCGGTCGATATGATGCATCTGGTACAGGTCGATATGGTCTACACCCAGGCGCTGCAGGCTGGCATCGCAGGCCATCTGAATGTGGCGGGCGGATAAACCGCGGTCGTTAATGTCCTCGGACATGGGTTCGTGGACCTTGGTCGCCAGCACCAGCTTGTCACGCCGGGTGGGATCTTCCGCCAGCCAACGGCCCAGAATGGTTTCAGTGGTGCCCACGCCCAGATCACCGCCATATTGGTTGGCGGTGTCGATAAAGTTGAT
>JBCCUW010000672.1:0-1366 GCA_039196385.1 Pseudomonadota bacterium | reverse complement strand
CCCGCTGCTGGGTGCGCTGGCGGTGCTCACGGCAGCTTATCTGCTGGCCCTGGGTACCCGACTCTTGTTTGGCGGGCTCCTGCGCCTGCTGGCACGCCCCACGGGTGGTGCGCTGAATCAACAGGTGCTTGAGCATCTAGCAAACCAGTGTTTACCACCACCTTCACCCTGGGCCTTATTGTGGTTGTGCAGATTGCAGCGCTGCCCATCGGTAAAGCGACCCTGATTAACCTGCTGACAACACTGATTGTGCTGTCCTGGATGCTGGCGGGCTTCCGGATATCCGGCACGGTGCTGTCCGGCCTGGCAGACAGTCACCGTTTCAGTATGGTAGAGCCGCGGACCATTCCCATGTTTGACGTGGCCAGCAAGCTGACCCTGCTGCTGCTGGCCAGTTACACGCTGCTGCTGGTGTGGGGTATCAATCCAGTCGGTTGGCTGGCGTCAGCCGGCATTGTCGGCATTGCGGTCGGTTTTGCCGCCAAAGACACATTGGCCAATTTGTTTTCGGGGTTGTTCATTCTGGCAGACGCACCGTATAAGGTTGGCGACTTTATTAATCTCGACAGTGGCGAGCGTGGTCTGGTAACCGCCATCGGCATGCGCAGCACCCGCATGTTGACCCGGGCTGACGTGGAAGTGACAGTGCCCAACGCCGTGATTGCGAACGCGAAGATCACGAATGAAAGTGGTGGGCCGCATCAGAAAATGCGCATCCGCCTGCCGGTGGGTGTTGCGTATGGGAGTGACCTGGATCAGGTATGCAGTTTGCTTGAAGCGCTGGCGGTGGAGCACCAACTGACCTGCGCAGATCCTTCACCTCGCGCCCGTATCCGCGCCTTTGCCGATTCAGGCATCAACATAGAACTGCTGGCCTGGATTGACGAGCCGGCAGATCGCGGTTTGGTTTCGCATGAGTTGTTTCGGGTGATTTACAGAGCCTTTGCAGAGGAGGGTATTGAAATTCCGTTCACGAAACAGGATCTGTATATCAAAGAACTACCAGAACAAATCCAACAATCTTCAGGTGATGGAGTGCAGTATGACCGATAGTACAGCAGCATCAGGGAAGGGTGCCCTGGCAGGTATTCGAATTGTGGATCTGACAGATGAGCGTGCCATATATGGGGCGAAGCTGCTGGCAGATCTGGGCGCAGATGTGGTGCGGGTTGAACCGCACACGGGTGACCCCCTGCGCCAGCGGGGACCTTTTGCTGAGAGCGAATCTGGGAGCGAAAGTCATGAGCAGGTGTCGTTGTGGCACGCCTTTTTTGCCTCGAACCGGCGCTTTTTTGGCCTGAACACCGACGACGGTGAGCAGGTTAACCAACTGCACAGTCTGCTGCAGGTGGCTGACGTGCTGCTG
>JBCCUW010000671.1:0-1428 GCA_039196385.1 Pseudomonadota bacterium | reverse complement strand
CGGTGGCGGACGCGCCAATTTTCTGCCTGTGACCGAGGCTGATCCTGAATACCCAGACAAGCAGGGCCGTCGTACGGATGGGCGTCACTTAATTAACGAATGGCTGGCCGGTGGCAGCGCCCGCACTTACGTTTGGAACCAGGGCCAGTTTGCCACCTACCAGGTGCAAGCCGCTAGACAGTTACTGGGTTTATTCGAACCCTCTCATCTGCAGTTTGAAGCAGACCGTAGCAAAGACCCGGCAGGTGAGCCGTCTCTGACTGACATGACCAGGCTGGCGCTGAGCCAGCTGCAGAAAAATGACAGTGGCTATTTCCTGCTGGTGGAAAGCGGCCGCATCGACCACGCTCATCATTTCAGCAATGCTTACCGGGCCTTGACAGATACGGTGGAATTCGCCAACGCCATTGCGGCGGCAGTGGCTATGGTGGATCTGGAAAAAACGCTGATTCTGGTTACTGCTGACCATAGTCATACGCTGACCATCAGCGGTTATCCGGAGCGCGGCAATCCGATCCTTGGCAAGGTGGTTGGTAAAAGCCCGCTGCCTGAAGTTGACGCGCCGCCCTACACCACACTGGGATATGCGAATGGTCCCGGCTATCAGGCCAGCTACCCGGATTTGAGCCAGGTCGACACCACCCATAAAGATTATCGTCAGATTGCAGCGGTGCCGCTTGCAGTAGAAACGCACGCGGGTGAAGATGTGGCCGCTTACGCGACAGGCCTGGGTGCAGAAGAGTTGCGAGGCGTCATGGAGCAGAACGAGTTATTTGTAGTCATCAGAGATGCACTGTTTCGCTGACAGATCAACTGGCAGCCCGCACGAGAAACAAATAAATACAGCGATCAACAAAATTGAATTGGGTTAAGGGGAATACCTGCGTGGAGTTTGTGGAAGGAGTACTGAATTTTCTGGACGGCATTCTGGGCAGTGCCTTCTATTTTCCAATTGTGCTGTTGGGTGTCGGGGTATTCTTCACCCTGTATCTCGGCTTTCCTCAGGTACGCTACTTCCGCCACGCCTGGCAGGTATTGAGGGGCAAGTACGCGCACGATGACGACCCAGGGGATACCTCACATTTTCAAGCCCTTTCCACTGCGCTGTCCGGCACCGTCGGCACCGGCAATATTGGCGGGGTCGCTTTTGCCATTTTTCTCGGCGGCCCCGCTGCGTTGTTCTGGATGTGGGCGACGGCCTTTGTGGGGATGACCACAAAATACGTAGAGGTTTCTGTCAGCCACAAATACCGCCACAAAGACGCCAACGGACAAATGGTTGGTGGTCCCATGAATTACATGGAGCGGGCATTAAACCTCAAGTGGCTGGCTGTGTTTTTTGCGCTGGCCACGGTGATCAGTTCGTTCGGTAGCGGTAATCTGCCCCAGGCGAACAACATGGCATCGGGCCTGGAAGCTTCGTTCGCG
>JBCCUW010000670.1:0-1515 GCA_039196385.1 Pseudomonadota bacterium | reverse complement strand
TTCGGGCGCACCCTGTTCACCGGTGGTTCATACGATACGTTTGTCGCCCAACGCGTTCGAGAAAGACCACCAGGCGAGTACAACAACTACAAAGGCGTAGATTCTCAGGCGCTGACCATGTTAGTTCGTGCAGTATCTGGGAAGTCCCTGGCGGAATATCTTACTGACCAGGTGTGGCATCCGATGGGCATGCAGGATCGAGCATACTGGACAACAGACAACCTGGGCGTGGAGCTCGGTCTGGGCGGGCTGTCTGCTTCAGCCAGAGATCTGGCCAAAGTCGGTGAACTTTATCTTAATGGTGGGGTTTGGCGAGGCGTTCAGCTATTGGATGCAGAATGGGTAGAGGCTGCAACGTCAGTGATGGCGCCCCATCTTGTGCGTGGTGAAAGTGCAGCTTCAAAGCACACGATGGGTTATGGTTATCAATGGTGGCTGCCCGACGGGGATGATCAGGATTTCTCCGCAATCGGAATTTACAATCAATTTGTTTACGTGAATCCGCGTGCAGACACGGTAGTTGTCAAATTGTCGGCGTACAGGGATTACGCTAACCTGGAGGTGGAACGTCCCTATATGGAAGCGGAAAACTTTTCGTTCTTTCGAGCAATAGCCCGGCGAATCAACGGCGTCTGAAGCGGGGACGACGCCAGAACACGACATAATAAGATAACTTTAAGGAGAACTTTTCGGGTGATGAACAGATTAATCCTGGTGGCGGCAGCCTCAGTATTTGCAGTAAGCGCCATCGGGAGTGAGTTGCCCACGGTAAAACCAGAACGTCAGGGCATGTCGAGCGATCGGCTGGAGCGCATTCAGGCCATGCAAGATCGCTACACCAGTGACGGAAAAATTGCTGGTACGCTCACCGCGGTGTTACGCAACGGCAAAGTGGTACATACCAGTGCCTCGGGTCAGAAGAGTGCAACGGATGATCGGCCGATTGAAATGGATGACCTGTTCCGTATCTATTCCATGTCCAAGCCGATTACGGCAACGGCGGCCATGCAGCTGTACGAGCAGGGTAAGTTTCAACTGACCGACCCGGTCTCCAAATACATTCCCGAGCTGAAAGATCTGCAGGTGCTCAAAGATGGTGACCTGGTGCCTGCGGAAAAAGAGATGACCATGCAGCACCTGCTGAGCCATACGGCGGGACTTTCTTATGGTTTTGATCCCAACGACCCGGTCGACCAGGCCTATCGAGAGGCGGACTTATTTGCAGCCAAAGATCTGGATGAGTTCGCTCAGAAGGTGGCCAAGTTACCGCTGAAGTATGAGCCCGGCGCGCAGTGGCACTACTCCATTGCCGTAGACATCACGGGTCTGGTGGTTGAGCGCATATCCGGACAGTCGTTTGATGAGTACCTGGAAGAGCACATTTTTGAACCGCTGGATATGCAAGATACCTTCTTTGCAGTGCCCGAGGACAAGCTAGATCGCTTTCTGCCTAATCACTATCTGGATCCAAAGGATGGCCAGGCAAAAATTCTTACGCGGGACATGCTGGCGGCG
>JBCCUW010000669.1:0-1515 GCA_039196385.1 Pseudomonadota bacterium | reverse complement strand
CCCGACTGCTACTTGTAGTGAGAGTGTCAATCGAAACAAGAAATACATCCAATGCATTATTTGTATCTTATTAATACTGAAAAGGTATTATTTGCGACAGCATATCAAGGCAAAACGTATGGATATTAAACAACTACGCTGTTTTCTGGCCGTGGCTCAACACCTGAACTTCGGCCGAGCCGCCGCAGAACTACATATGACTCAGCCGCCTTTGACCCGGCAAATTCAAGGTCTGGAGCGCGCGCTTGGCGTCACCTTGTTTACGCGCACTAAGCGACATGTTGCCTTAACCGCGGCCGGGGAAACGCTGCAACAGGGCGCGATACAGCTGTTGGACCAGCTTGACCGCCTGCAGCAGCGCACCAGCTGGGTTGCTGAGGGCAAACTGGGGGAATTAACCATCGGCTTTGTCAGCACCGCAAATCAGAGAGTACTACCGCCGTTGCTGCAACAGTTTCGGCAGCAACATCCGCAGGTGAATCTGCAGCTGCTTGAGTTGACCGGTGACGAACAGATTGAGTTGCTGGCGCAGGGAGAAATCGATCTGGGATGCCTGTTTGAGCCGGTATCACATCCATTGCAGAGCAAGGTTGTCAGCCGGGAGCGCTTCGTCGCTGTGGTGCCCGCGGCACACCCACTCGCCGGAGGTTTTGACAGTGACCACGCCATACCGTGTCGACAGCTCCTGAAGGAGAGCTTTGTATTTATTCCGCGGTCCCGCTCCCCTCGACTGTTTGATTGTGTAATGGCTTACGCCCGGGCACAGGGCGCCAACCCAAAGATCAGCCAGGAAGCCAGACAGATGCAAACAGTTCTGGGGCTGGTGGCCGCCGGCGTCGGCGTATCCATCGTGCCGGAGTCAGTGACTCAATTGCGCCGTGACGATATACGCTATCTGCCCTTACAGCCGGAGCCCCCGGAGCTCGCAACCTCGATCGTCTGGGATGCAGGCAATCCTTCCCCGGTGCTCCCACTGTTTCTGCAAACACTGCAATAACCACCAGTAACCAGTGGGCGTCACTCTACGGGAATCCCCGTAAGACCGGATAGCGTATAATCAGGCAAGATGAGTCGGGTTAACAAACGCATTAGAGGAGAGATTGGTGAACGTAGCTGCACAAGACAAGGCCAATGACAGCAACATCCAGGACGCGGGGCATTTTGACGTACTGATTGTGGGGGCTGGTATCTCAGGTATTGATGCCGCCTATCACACCCAAAAAAATTTCCCGGAAAAAACGTTCACCATTCTTGAGACACAGGCCAGCTTTGGCGGCACCTGGCTGACCCATAAATATCCGGGTATTCGCTCAGACAGCGATCTGTTCACCTTCGGTTACAAGTGGAAGCCCTGGGTTGGCGCGCCCATCGCTACGGCCGCCGAAATCCTTAAGTACATGGACGAGGCGATCGACGAGAACGATCTGCGCCGTCACATCCGCTATCAACACACCGTACACAACGCAGCATGGTCGTCAGACAAAGGTTGTTGGGAGCTGCTGGTCGAAGATTTGG
>JBCCUW010000668.1:0-1576 GCA_039196385.1 Pseudomonadota bacterium | reverse complement strand
CCGGCTGCGTTCCACTGCAGTACGAAACAGGTTCAGGATTTCCCGGAATTTTATCCCCATGAAGGCATTGATGCCAAAGAAATTGAAGCGTACAAGTTCGATAAATACCCACCGTTCTACGCGCTGGGAAAAGACTATCGAGTTGCTGCCTTTGATATTCCTCAGTCTGTGCTGTCAGATGATGTCAACGGACCACAGGTATTGGCCTGGGGAGCGCACTCGCCGCAAACGCCCAGTCATTCCAGCCCACCAGAGTTGCTGGACGACATTCGTAACAAGTTTGGCGAACACCCGGCACTACACAGAGATCACGGGGAATGGTGGAACGCGGACTATCTGAAACGCGTACATGGCGCCATGAAAACCGGCATTGAACGCCGTATCGAAATTTGCCGCGACTGGCTGGCTCAGGAACGCTGGGATCTGTTTTTCACCATCTTCGGGGAACCGCACTCTGCCGGACACGATCTGTGGCATTTGAGTCGACCTGACCACCCACTGTACGGCGAAATGCAGGATGTGTTTGGCTTTGATCCCCTGTTGGATATCTTCAAGGCAGTAGACGTTGCTATTGGTGAGATTCTTGATGCAGCGCCAAGTGATGCATACAAGCTGGTGTTTTCCGTGCACGGTAGTGATAACAATGTAACCGACGTTGCCAGCATGGTGCTTTTGCCAGAGTTTCTTTACCGTTATTCGTTTCCGGGCAAAACCATGATGGCGGTTGGTGACCCAAACAAGCCGGTGGGTGGTGTGGCCTGGCCGCTGCGCATGCGCGAGTGGCAACACGAAATATGGGATCATCGTTACGACCCCAATCCGACACGCCGACTGCTGAAGAAATTTGCTCCCGCCCGAGCACATCGCCGCATTAATCGCTTGATCAGCGGAGAATTGGCACCGGATCTCTATTCTCAGGCTGAGCTCAAGAGTCAGGGTAAAGAGGTGTGCTGGCAGCCAACTTCCTGGTATAGCAAAGTGTGGAAAGATATGAAGGCGTTTGCCTTGCCTACATTCTCCGAGGGTTACATCCGCATCAATCTGAAAGACCGTGAACCGTCCGGGGTTGTTGAACCGCAAGACTATGAGGCGGTGTGCGATGATATTATTGCGGAACTGCGCAAAGTCGTTAATCCCCGCACTGGCGAACCCGTCGTGAAAGATGTGGTCCGTACGCGAGATATGGGCTCTAACCGAGATCCAAATCTGCCCCCGGCTGATCTGGTGGTGGTATGGAACGATGTACCAGCAGATGTGATTGATCACAAAGAGCTGGGACGCATCGGACCAGTGCCTTACCGGCGGGCCGGTAGCCATCGAGGACGCGGCTTCTGGGCGTTGCAAGGGCAGGGCATTGAAGAAGGTACTGAGTTTCCATTAGCCCACGCAGTAGATTTGACTGCAACAATTATGCAGTTACTCGGTGCTGGTGTTCCCGCCTATATGGACGGCAAGCCAATTGAACTGAAACCATCCGTGGCCGTGGCCAGCTGACCAGGTTGTCGCGGCCGCAACGGATTTGCGCTGGAAGCAGCGATGATTAAATGCGTGGTACTGAGTACACAGAGATCAGGCT
>JBCCUW010000667.1:0-1603 GCA_039196385.1 Pseudomonadota bacterium | reverse complement strand
GACAAAATGAATATTGCCTGGGGCGATGTCAGACCCGCCCAGGACGTGGAGGGTTTAGCCAGTGTACAGGCACGAAACAGCATTGCGCAGGTTGATGACCGCGCAGGTGGTGTCCGGCCCATACCGCAGTCGCCCTATCGTTTCACCAACGCACAGGCCAACGTGCAGGGTGGCGCACCGCACCTTGGCGAACACAACCAGGATGTGCTGTCGAGCTGGCTGGGTATGAGTGTGGAAGACGCAGCGCAATGGCAAGATGTGCTCGTGCAGAAACTGCCAGACTAGACGACTGCACTTATGTCCGGCAAAACCCTTGGCATCGGCATTGACTTTGGGACAACAAATTCTGCAGCAGCGGTATTTGATGGTGAGCAGATCCAGTTGGTGCAGTTGGAAGCAGATGCTCCCATCATGCCTTCTGCCACTTACATCGATCGTGATCTACAGACGCTGACCGGCCAGGCAGGCATAGACCGGTATATTGCGGACAATAGCGGAAGAACCGTTGAATTGACGCCGGAAGTGGTTGGTGAAGTCAGCCAGTTTGTCGAAGCGGGAGGTGAAGAGCCGGCTGCAGTAGACACCACTACGCAGAAAATCTACGGTGCGCCGGTCACCGATGCAGGACTGCAGGGGCGCTTGTTTCGCGGTACGAAACGGCTGTTAGGGGATCAACATGTTCGCCGTATGATGGTGTTTGATCAGCCTTTCCGGCTGGTTGCTTTACTCACGCCGATGTTGTTGCGGATGCGCTGTGGGATCGAGCAGCATCTGGCAGCCGTGCGCGGTGGGTCCGGCAGTGACATTAGCCAGGCAGTACATCTGGGCCACCCGGTCAATTTTGAAGGCCGAGATCAGTTTCGTAACAAGCTCGCGCTCACACGGCTGGCGGAGGCTTATAAATATGCCGGGGTCGCGCAACAGTGTTTTTATCCAGAGCCCATTGCCGCAGCCGTCGGTTTCCTGCATCAGCATCCAGAGGTAGACGGTGAACATCTACTCACCTTTGACTTTGGCGGCGGCACCCTGGATTTGTGTGTGTTGCGACGCCAACAGCAGGGATTTGTGGTGGTCGCGACTCACGGCATCGGCCTGGGCGGCGATCATATTGATCAGTTGCTGTTTCGCAAGCTGTTGTTTCCCTTACTTGGACAGGGCGAGCGCTGGCGGCGGCGTGGTATGGACCGGGAAATAGAAACGCCCTTTCCGTTTGACGACTTTGCCGAGCTTCTGCTGAACTGGGCAGTGACCTACACCTTAAATCAGAATCGTTATACAACGCCCGTGATGGAGTGCATTGCGATGGGCGGGGCTGCGCAGAAAAAATTCATCCGGCTGCGTGACGTGATTAAACATAACCTGAGCTACCTGATGTTTGCCCGGATTAAGCAGCTTAAGGCCGCGTTATCAGACGCACCGCAAGCTGACCTGGATATTCCTGAAATTGACGTGCGTGAAACTCTGCAGCGGTCGGCGTTTGAGGAGATGTTAAACCCCGTGTTGCTTGAGATTGAGCAATGTGTCGAAGCCACCCTGGCTTTAGCCGGGCTGTTGGTGGATGACATTGATATAGTGTTGCGCACGGGTGGTTCAAGTTTGATTC
>JBCCUW010000666.1:0-1606 GCA_039196385.1 Pseudomonadota bacterium | reverse complement strand
GCTCTGGAGCATGGGCGTCCATTGAGGAAAATATGGTGCGTCTGAATCTGCATCGAGAAGTTTCGCTGGAGTCTTTTTTCTCGGTTGCCCAGATGGCCATTGCGGGCTTTGGCCATGGTCTGGTGCCGGCAGGGGTTGCCAGCACACTGGGCGTTGATTCAGCACAGGTTATTCCATTGGCCGATCATGGTCTGACCCGACCGGTGCGCTTTGTGGCCCGCAAATCGATGTTTGCGCGCAATCTGGTGCGCTCTTTTTACACCGAGGTTGCGGCGCTGGCCGCGGCGTTGTGATCGGTGAGCAGACGGGTCAAAGCTTGTCCCCAATAGGGCAACTGGTTCAGGCAGGGGACTAGATGAAACGATTCACCTCCGGCTGCCAGGAAAGTTTCCTGGCCCTGAATGCCCATTTCTTCCAGCGTCTCAAGGTTGTCGGCGACAAAAGCAGGGCAGGCCACCGCCAGATGGCGTACTCCCCGTCCAGGTAGTTCGGCCAGCACTTGATCAGTATAGGGTTGCAGCCAGGGTAGACGCCCCAGGCGCGACTGAAACGCCACACTGTACTTGTCTTCCGGCAGTTCCAGAGCCTTGGCCAGCCCGCTGGAGGTGGCGTACACCTGATGTCGATAACAGGTGGCGTGGGCCGGGGAAGGTTGTGAGCAGCAGTCCTCGCTGGCCAGACAGTGTTTGCCCGTTGGGTCACAGCGGGTCAGGTGTCGTTCCGGCAGGCCGTGGTAGCTCAGCAGCAGATGATCCCATTGTGCCGGTAAAGCTTCCTGTACTGACCTGGCCAGTGCCTGCAGGTACTCAGGATGATTGTAGAACGGTTGCAACACACTGTAGGTCATGTTGGCCGGTAGATGCTCACGTAACTCCTGCACTGAGGTGGTCACCGTCGAATCGGCATACTGTGGATACAAAGGGGCCAGAACAATGTGTTCGACGCCCTGGTCAGCCAGTTGCTCAACCGCCGCCTTGATGCTCGGCTGGCCGTAGCGCATGGCCAGACTGACTGGCTCATTTATTTGTTGCTGCAGCGATTGCAGCAGCGCCTGACTGTTCAAAAGCAACGGGGAGCCTTCCTCCTGCCAGATTGATTGGTAAGCGGCAGCACTGCGGCGTGGTCGCAGCGGGAGAATGAAAGCACTGACGATTAAGCGGCGTATGGGCCAGGGCGTGTCCAGCACATACGGATCCATGAGGAACTCGTTCAGATATGCGCGGACGTCGCTCACTGCGGGCGAGGCAGGGGTGCCCAGATTGACGATGAGGTAGCCGACGGTTGTCCTGTCGGCGGGCATTGGTTTTTGCAAAGGAATCCTAGTGCTGTGAGTGCCGGTGCGATAATATCCGCGCTCGCCAACGGGAGCAAAGGTAGCGTCGACGCCAGACGAGAACACTATGACCAGCAAGGCTCAAACCGCACTGATAATTGACTACGATGCAGGCAACCTGCACAGCGTGCGTCGCGCTTGTCACGAGGTTGGCCTGGAAGCTGAAGTGTGTGCTGATCCAGAGCAGGTGCGACGGGCCGGGCGCGTCATTTTTCCCGGTGTGGGGGCCGCCGGTGCCGCCATGAACAGCATGCAGGCTACGCGGCCTCGGTC
>JBCCUW010000665.1:0-1620 GCA_039196385.1 Pseudomonadota bacterium | reverse complement strand
CAACGCGGTTACCGAGTGGTATCAATGCGTTCTGGAGGGCTGCTTCGGTGGCCCGACTCTGGTTGGCGACCCGCTGCAGGGACTGCGCCAGAGACGGCCAGCGTTGCTGCAGTAAAGGCACCACTTCATGGCGCAGAAAATTGCGCTGCAAATGTCTATCCGTATTGCTGGTATCCTCCACCCAGGCTAACTGTTGACCGGTGACATATTCCTGCATCTGCGTCCGGGTACATTTCAGCAAGGGCCGCAGCAGATAGCCTTCTCCAAGAACTGCGCTGGTCTGCATCGGCAGCCAGCCGCGGCCACTGAACAGACGCTGCAACAGGGTTTCCACCTGATCGTCCTGGTGGTGGCCCAGCAACAGGCAACTGTTTCGCCCTACGTGCTGCGTAAAATAGTCGTAACGCGCCTGCCGCGCGTTGGCTTCCATGTTACCTTCACGCGGCAACGTGACCTCACCGGTCTGCAGCACCACGGACAACTCGTCGCAAATGCGGCGACAATGTGCAGCCCAGACATCAGCCTGAGGGTGCAAACCATGATTGACGTGAAGTGCGGTGAGTTGAGTATCCGGTTGCAGCTCTGGTAGAACCGCAACACAGCCTCGCAACAGCGCCGTCGAGTCCACCCCGCCGCTAAAACCTACGTAGAAATGCTGGATCTGCCAGCGGTCCTGTGCCTCGCGCAGTTGCTGGAGCAACTGCTGCTCCAACGCTGATCTGGACGGAGAGCTCATACCCTGGGAGCAGTCATGCGCAGGCTTCAGCCGGAGGCATAATCCAGACGCACGCAATTGCCAAATTCATCGCGCAGCGACCGCAGCAAGTCATCGCTGGCTTGCACCTGCCAGTCTTGTCCCAACGCGATACGCGCAGCCGCGGTATCACCGGTATAGAGAACGCAGATGCCACATCCATCAGCCTGGGCCCGATGAGGCGTCAGTAAACCCTTCAAGCGCGGACCAAAGTCGGTGGGCATGTCGGTCTCGCGTAAGTCAATCACAAAGCCGCTGCTGAATCTCTGCCGTGCTTCAGCAATGGTATAAACTTTTTCCGCGCGCAGACTCATGCCGCCGCTGAATTCATCTGCCTGTACTTCACCCTCAAGCACCAGCACTTCGTCCTTGACAACCTTACGGCCAAATTTTTCGAAACATTCCGGAAACAGAGACACCTCCATGCGCGCGCTGCGATCGTCCAGCACCAGAAAACACATCGGCGCACCGCGGCGCGATTTCATGATGCGGGTACTAACGACCATCCCCGCAGCCCACTGGGTGCGCTTCTCCGGCTTCATACGGGCTATTTTGCGCTTACAGATATGCGCCAGCTCAGCCTCGTACTCTTCAATCGGGTGACCGGTTAAATACAGCCCCAACGCTTCTTTTTCGCCGTGTAAACGTTCGCGACTGGTTAAGGGTGAGAGCTGTGCATTGTCATGGCAGGCTACAATAGGCGCCGCTTCCACCCCGCCAAACAGGTCGTTGATACCTGCCGCAGCATTCTGCGCCTGTTGCTCCGCACTTTGCATTGCCTGGGGTAACAGCGCCCGCAAGCGCGCCCGGGTGACGTTGATATCTTCACCGGGCTGGGCAAACTCGTCAAAAGCGCCGCCTGCGAT
>JBCCUW010000664.1:0-1645 GCA_039196385.1 Pseudomonadota bacterium | reverse complement strand
CCTGATGGCCGCTTCATGACCGACACCACACCCATGATTCAGTGGTTTGAGGAAGCGTACCCCGAGGCTCCCGTGATTCCGCAAGATCCGGTGCTGCGCTTCATCAGTTTGCTGCTCGAAGATTATGCAGAAGAATGGCTGTGGCGTCCGGCCATGCACTACCGGTGGAGCTACGCGCCGGACCGGCTGCACCTGGCGCGCAAAATAGTGGATGAGATGATGGCGGATGAGCCGGCCCCGGCTTTTCTGAAACGCGCTTTCATCCGGCGCCGGCAGCACGTTGAATACGTTAAGAAAGACGGTGTCGATGCAAACACCTGGGCGCACGTGGAATCCATCTACCTGCATACACTGGATCGACTGCAAGCCATCTTCGCCACGCGACCCTTTGTGCTCGGTGAACGGCCAACCGTTGCTGATTTCGGTTTTTTTGCGCCGATGTTCAGACACTTCTCCCAGGATCCCACAGCCTCCGACATCATGCGGCTGCGCGCCCCGGGCGTGTTTGCCTGGCAGGCACGCTTATGGGACGCCCGCGCGAGCGCCATCGAAGAGAGTTTGCCAGCTGAGCTACCTGACGGCCTGGACAGCATGTTTGCTGACATCAGCAGTGGGTACCTGCCCTATCTGAATGCCAACGCTGAGGCCTGGCAGCAGGGCCTGGCCCGTTTTGATCCTGTCATCCAGAGTGTGCAGTATCGTGGCGTACCGGTTTCCCAGTATCGCGTGTGGTGTCTGGAGCAACTGCAGGCACGCGCCGGGGAAGTGCCGGAACCTTATCAGGCGCAGCTCAAGGAGTTGCTGACGGTGCGTCAATGCTGGGCGCCTCTGTTCAGTATGGCTGCACCGGGATCACGTTACGACGAAGGCCAGCAGGCGCCGTTCCGGGGCCGCAAGGTGCATTATCACAATCGCCGGGACTGAGCGCCTCAGGCGGTTTTGCCAGACCGTTTTACCGCACAATGGTATGCTTGTTTTCTCATATGAGTTAAGGGCATGCAATGAGCAATAGAGATTTTGACGTGGTCGTTTATGGCGCCAGCGGCTTCACCGGGCGGCTGGTTGCTGAATATCTTGGCCAGACGTATGGCACCAGCGAGCGATGGGCCATGGCCGGGCGCAGCGTCGACAAGCTGGCGGCTGTGCGGGATGAAATTGGCGCCCCAGCCGATATTCCTCTGCTGGCCGCAGACGCCAGCAACCCGGATGCATTACGCGCGTTGGTAAAAAGCACCCACTGTATCGCCACCACTGTGGGTCCATATCAGTTGTACGGTTCAGATCTGGTACAATTATGCGCGGAAGAAGGGACCCACTATGTTGACCTGTGTGGCGAGCCAGGCTGGATGCACGACATGATTGCGCAACACAACGTCACCGCCAAGGCATCCGGCGCCCGCATTGTGTTCAGCTGTGGATTTGACTCAATCCCTTTTGATCTGGGCGTCTATTTTTTACAGCAACAAGCCATCAAACAGTTTGCCGCACCCCTGTCACGGGTGCGCGGCCGCGTGCGCGCCATGGTTGGTGAGTTCAGCGGTGGTACCGCTGCCTCACTGCAGGCCACCATGGCAGCAGTTGGCGAGCGACCGGAACTGGTCGCGGTGCTGACCAATCCGTTTGCCCTGGCGGATGGATTCAGCGG
>JBCCUW010000663.1:0-1666 GCA_039196385.1 Pseudomonadota bacterium | reverse complement strand
GTCGAGAGTAATGATCAGTTTATGCACGATCTGGAGCGGTTGACGAAAACCTTTCATCAGACCAATGCAGGTGCAATGCGACAGATTGTGGCGGCACCCTGTCAGCCGATGAACTGTAGTGAGAATACCTTTATAGAGGCGGCAGTCTTTGCCCGTGAGCACGGTTTGCAGCTGCACACCCATATGGGTGAAGGCGAGTCTGAAGCCATGTTGGCGCGCTACGGCAAACGCAGCCTCGCCTGGCTCGAGGACATTGGGTTTGTTGGTGATGATGTCTGGGTAGCGCATGCCTGGGATGTGGAATTGACAGAAATCGACCGGCTTGCGGATACACAGACCGGTGTGAGCCATTGTCCGCTGCCGGTCATGCTGGTGGGTGAAGGCGTCACCGACGTGAGTGCCATGCTGAGCGCCGGAGTGCGGGTAGGGCTTGGGGTTGACGGGTGTGCCTCCAACGATGCGTCGAATCTTGCTGAATGTATTCGGCATGCTTTCCTGCTGCAGTGTCTGGTGGCCACCGAGCGGGGTTATGCCGCACCGGACCCCCGCGATTATCTGCGGGTTGCCACACAGGGCGGGGCCAGCCTGTTGGGCAGAAAGGATCTCGGTATGCTGCAACCGGGTGCATGTGCTGATTTGTTTGTCGTGCGTCAAGACAAAGTGGAGCACACAGGCGCGTGGCATGCGCCCGAGTCTTTACCGGCCAAATTGGGGCTGGCCTCGGATGTGCATTTGACGATGATTGATGGTCGTATCGTCTGGCGCGACAATCAGTTTCCCGGGTATGACGAAGCCCAGCTGGCCGCGGCCGCGCACGCGCAGTTCAGTGAGCTGTTGCTGAGCTGAGCAGGCGTCAGAGAGGTCTGGACTTGGCATGCAACGCACGTCAGACCTCTGGCGGCTCTACTGTGTGTTGTTAACGCCCGCTACGTACCATTCCTGGCTGATCAACTCCGCATCACTCAAGTGACTGCCTTCTGCAACTCTCAGTTGGCCTTCCGTGTCGTAGATAGGGCCACTGAATACTCGGAATTTGCCGGTACCTATCTGGTTTTCCATATCACTGAGCTGATCTCGCAGAGGTCGTTCAACAGCGCCTGACACACTGACCAGTTGGCTGGCTGAGTGTTCGACCCCGTACCAGATCGACGAGCTGGTCCATTCTCCCGCCAGCTTGGCACGGATGACCTCTTTGTATACCGGCATCCAGTTGTGGGCGATGGTGGCGAGGTGACGAGTGGGTGCAAACTGCGAGCGGTCGTACTGATAGCCGATGGCCCAGGCGCCAGCGGCTTCTGCGGCCATCATGATTGCCGGTGTTTCGGTATGGTGTGTAATCACGTCGTTGCCGCGACTGATCAGCAGGTCAGCCGCTTCTCGCTCGCGCGCAGTATCCAGCCAGCTATTCAGCCAAACAACGTTGATTTTTATTTCTGGGTCCACGGATTGAGCGCCAAGGGTAAAGGCGTTTATACCGCGAATAACCTCGGGAATGGGAAATGCCGCAACGTAGCCAAGTTGTTTGGATTCTGACATGTGCCCCGCCAACACACCGGCGAGGTAGCGGCCTTGGAACGCGCGGATCTGATACGTACCTACGTTGCGAGCCTGTTTGTAACCCGATGCGTGCATAAACGTGGTTTGGGGGAACCGCCGGGCAACCTTC
>JBCCUW010000662.1:0-1673 GCA_039196385.1 Pseudomonadota bacterium | reverse complement strand
GTACGCGCTAACGACGGCCGCTGGGAAGCGTTCTTGTGGGGTAACAATGTATTGGATGAGGATTACAATACAATTATCTTCAACTCAGTCAGCCAGGCGGGCAGCCGTAGCGCCTTTGTTGGAGAGCCGCGCGTATGGGGTGCTACATTCAGAACCAACTTTTAGCCGAGCAATAAGAGGCTTTTGATTGTAAGGCAAAACCCCGGTAAGGCCGGGGTTTTTGTTGGACGAGGCCAATTACGCCTTGTATCAGTCCTTAAGGCAGCGTATATATGGCGTCAGTAGTGGTACCCAGTCCGCAGAAAATGCGCTTGTACTGGGGTCAAATGGTGTCATGCAACGTAAAACCGTAAAAAAACTGACGCGACTGGTGCTTCTGTTGTTCTGTGTGAACGCCACGTCTGCCTATGGTACTTGCTGCTATGCTGCGCCAGATGATCTGAATTCCCCGAAGGCGCAGGTATTGCCACCTTGTCACCAAAGTGAAAGCTTGCCCGAAGAAGCAGGCGCTGATCCGCATTCCGGTTCGCACACAATCAGTGGACATTCTGACGGCGGCGAGATTGAGCGTTGCTGCCTCGTTTGCGTCTCGATGGTCTGTCCCCAGGTTCATGCAGTTGGTATTTCGGCGCAGCAGCACAGCATGGCGCTGCCGGTCGCCCCACACGTCCCTCATAGCGGCATTGACCCGCCGTTCCGTCCGCCGACCGATTTCCTTTCGTAATCATTCCGCCGTGCATTCCGCCGTAGATTGCGCGGTGTTCCCTGAACAATACGAAAGGTGATTTTATGTGGATTAAGTTCCGATTTCTTGCAGTTGCACTGTTGTTTATTGCACTGCCTGCACAGTCGAAAGACTATGTGATTCAAGTAGACGGTATCGTCTGTGAGTTCTGCTCATTTGGGGTGACCAAAAAACTGAGCAAGCTGCCATTTATCAATGACGCAAAGTACAACAAGGGTGTGCTTGTTGATGCTGAGAACCAGTTGGTCACGGTCGCAATCAGGCCCGACACTGCGCTGGATCAGGCGGCTTTGTACAGCGCCATCGAAGATGGCGGGTATAACCCGGTGGCAATCTGGGAACTCAACGAGGCGGGTGAGCGGATCGCCCATCAGCCATGAAACGGCTTGTGATGTTTGGCCTGTGTTTCTGCACGTTCAGCGTGTGGGCGCACCAGCCGGTGATGGATATGGCACCGCGTTGGGATGGCGGTTACGGCGTGCAGACTCGGGTGGAGCACTTTGATGACACCACCACAACCTGGGTAGAAGGCGTGTACACCTGGGACCGCTCCATTCGCGCGACTTTTAAACTGCCTTACCGGGATGGTCGTGTGGGTGATCTGATTCTGGGCATGCCTCTGAAGAAGTACATCAACGCGGGCGCCAGTACCGCCAACTGGAGTATCACCCCCTCGGTTCAGTTACCGACGGGCGAAGAAGGCGAGTGGGATGTGGGCGTGAGCTTTTCCTACAGTTCTGAAACCCCACGGTTCTATCAGCTCTACGATCTGTATTCCTGGGGCGACCGTACCGGTTTGGATATAAATGCCGGTTTTGCTTTCCCCGGCCGCGGTTCCGGCATGTTTGCTCTGTGGGATATCTCAGCGTTGCATTCTGAAGAAGGGGATTGGGTGCAGACCGGACCTGTATTTGTCTACTTCAAGCGC
>JBCCUW010000661.1:0-1696 GCA_039196385.1 Pseudomonadota bacterium | reverse complement strand
CATTGAACGGGACAGTCAGAAGCGTATTGTCATTGGCAAGTCCGGCGCCAGGCTTAAGCTGATCGGTAGTGAGGCGCGCAAAGATATTGAACAATTGTTGCAGCGTCAGGTCATGTTGAATCTCTGGGTCAGGGTGCGCAAAGGTTGGACCAATAACCCTCAACAGATGCGTCGCCTGGGTTATGAATAGGTTACCGTGCGCTTCATCCCACAGTTGGATGTTGCGTTAGATTAAGCATGCGCTACGACGACCTGCACAGCCTGGTTTTGCATGTCAGGCCCTACCGCGAAACCAGCGCGATCATCCAGTTTTTCACGCGTGAACAAGGCTTATTGCGCGCTGTGATGCGGGGTGTGCGCGGCGGACGCAAATCCAGCCCAGTGCAGGCATTTGCATGCGGTTCGCTGTCTTGTTATGGGCGCGGTGATCTTCTGACTGTGACGCGTTTTGAGGCGCGCAATGCCATCATACTGCACGGCAACCTGCTCAGCGCAGGCTTTTATGTGCTGGAGATCACCAGCCGCTTGTTGCAGACACAGCAGGCTGAACCGGAGATTTTTGACATCACCATGGATGTGCTGTTCGCGCTGCAGCGAAACGGAGAGGTAGTGGCAGCACTGCGTCCATATGAAACCCGCTTACTTGAATTGCTGGGGTATGGCGTCGATTACCTGCATGATGCGCGTTCGGGTGATGCTGTCCAGCCGGAGCACACGTATCGTTTTGAAGCAGAAACCGGCTTTATCTTGTGTGACCCCGCAAATACAGCTGATTCCAGGCAGTCCGCCGCCAGTTCGGGCAGTGCTTGTTTCAGCGGAGCGGTGCTTAGAGCCATACAGGCTGGCGACCTGAGCACGCCGAAGGTACGCCAGGCGGCAGGCTTGATTAATCGGCAATGTCTGGCACCGCTGCTCGGCAGCAAACCTCTGGTCAGCCGCCAGTTATGGGCTTCTCCCGGGGACACACCGTCCGCATGAGCCGGCAACGCGCCACGCCAAGAGAACTGGACGTCACCATAAATGCCTTGAATGCTGAGGGTCTGGGTGTGGCGGATCTGGACGGCAAGCCGCTGCATGTGCGCAACGGTTTGCCGGGCGAAACGGTTACAGCGCGCATCCTCAAACGCCGGAAGGGCGTACGCTACGCGGACGCAGTGGACGTGGTGCACCCGAACGTTGGGCGTCGTGGGCCCGCCTGCGCTTACTTTCCCCGTTGCGGTGGCTGCAACATGCACCATATGGATTATGCGCGCCAGCTCCAGCACAAACAGCAGCAGCTCCAGGACGCGCTGGCGCTGCACGAGGTGCGGCCCGTTTCCTGGGCGCCGCCACGTTCAGCGGTGCGTCTGGGGTATCGGCGTAAGGCGCGGCTGGGGGTACGCCTGGTAGGTGATCAGGTGCTGGTTGGTTTTCGCGAGTCATTCAGCAATCGGGTGGCAAAACTGTCACATTGCGTCGTGCTGACACCAGCGCTCAGCGCGTTAATTTCACCACTCAAACAGTTGCTGTCACAGTTCAGTATTGCCGGCCAGATCCCGCAGATAGAGCTGGCGCAGGGAGATGTGCAGATTGCGATGCTGGTGCGGCATCTGGCACCTTTCACCGCACAAGATATGACCTTGTGGCGGCAATTTGCCCGGCAGCATGACGTGGAGGTGCTGTTACAGAGCGGGGGTTACGACACGCTGGTTGGGTT
>JBCCUW010000660.1:0-1699 GCA_039196385.1 Pseudomonadota bacterium | reverse complement strand
GGCGGGTTTAAAACACACCCAGCTGTAGCTGGGCTTCTTCAGTCATCATATCGCGGGACCAGGGCGGATCAAACACCAGCTCAACGTCCACGTGCGTGACATTGGGTGCACTGGCCACCCGGTCTTTGACTTCTTCAACCAGTACCGGGCCCATGCCACATCCCGGTGCGGTGAGGGTCATGCGGATGCTCACCGCCTGGCCGTTGATGGTGACGTCATAAACTAGACCCAACTCAGCAATGCTGACCGGAATTTCGGGGTCGTACACACTGTTCAACGCAAACCACACGTTGTCTTCATGCACTTTGCCGTCTGCACTTGTTTCGGGAAAATCCAGCACTTCCACCGGCAAACCCAGTGCGTCAGCGTCCGCGCCGGCAATACGCGCCATATTGCCTTCGAGTACTACCGTAAATGTACCACCCAGCGACTGTGTCAGCGTAACAAAAGTGCCTGCTGGAATCGTAATAGGATCACCGGTCGGGACCAGTCGGGCCTGGCACTCCCGCTGTGTGGTGACAATGCGACGTTCCATGTGGAATTAACCCTGACCGACGTTTGTGGCCAGATCATCGGGATCGAGATTGGTATCGTTCGCGGCGGGTTCACCGCCGACGGCAAAACTCTCGCCGCAGCCACAGTAGCTGGTGGCCTTGGGGTTTTTGAATACCAGGGCAGAATTGAGTCCCTCGGTAATCATGTCCACTTCAGTCCCGCTGACCATATCCAGGTCCTGTTGACTGACACAGATGGAAACCCCGTTGGCAAAATCTATGCAGGCGTCCTCTGCAGTAGGGGTGTCCAGAAAGTCCAGCATATACATGAACCCGTTACAGCCACTCTCTTTGACACCCAACCGCAGATAGTTGGCCTGAGTCAAGTCCAACTGTCGGCGTATATGTGCATTGGCACTGTCGGTAACGCTGATATTGGCGATGTTGTTACTCATACGAATTCCTTTGGCTTGGGGCCTGCAGCAGGCGCCGTTGTTAAGCATACCCTGATCACAATGACTTTGTTTAATCCAACTTCACAGGAAGGTGCTGGCCTTTTCGACACCTTCAACAAAGCGCTCCACATCGCTGCGATTGCTGTACAGGCTGAACGAGGCACGAATGGTGCCGGGTATGCCCAGCTCTGCCATCAACGGCATGGTGCAATGATGGCCAGTACGCACGGCAATGCCCTGCTGGTCCAGTAAAGTGCCAACGTCATGGGGATGCGCACCTTCAAGAAGAAACGAAATCACGGCACGACGCTCGCGCGGCTCACCAATAATGCGTACGCCGGGTATTTGCTGCAGATTGCTCAGCGCCAGCGCCACCAGTTGGTCTTCTGCAGTGGTCAGTTCTTGCCGCGGTATGTCTGTCAGATAGCGGATGGCGGCACCCAGACCAACCGCGCCACCAATATTAGGTGTCCCGGCTTCATACTTGTAAGGAGGTTGCTGATAGGTACTGGCCGTAAAGCTGACGTGTTCGATCATTTCACCGCCACCTTGCCAGGGTGGCAGTTTCTCCAGCCACGCCTGTTTGCCGTACAACACGCCGATGCCTGTTGGCGCGAATACTTTGTGACCTGAAAACGCGTAAAAGTCACAGTCCAGCGCCTGCACGTCGATGGTTTCATGCAGGGCCGCCTGGGCACCGTCCACAAGGGTCAGTGCACCCGCCGTGCGAGCTTCGCTGAGCATGTGCGC
>JBCCUW010000659.1:0-1708 GCA_039196385.1 Pseudomonadota bacterium | reverse complement strand
TGATCGTCAGCGTTCTCCTCACCAGCGCCTTGTCCGGTTTGTTGGGCATGGCAGGCGGTATGATCCTGATGGCCATCTTAATCAGCCTGCTGCCGGTGGCGGTGACCATGTTGCTGCACGGTGTGGTCCAGGCCACCTCAAACGGTTCCCGCGCTTGGTTTTTACGCCGCTACATCAACTGGTCTATCCTGCGTATCTACCTGATCGGCGCGGTTGCAGCGCTGGCGCTGTTTAGTGCACTCACCCTGATTCCCAGTCCCGGGTTAGTGCTCATACTGGTCGGCAGTTTCGCCTGGCTAGCGCGTTTCAGCAAACAACTGCGGGGGTTGGACATTACGCAACCCCGCACCGCGATAAGCTGCGGCTTTGTGGTGACTGCCGCACAACTTCTCGCGGGCGCTTCGGGACCGCTGCTGGATGTGTTCTATCTGAATACGCCACTGAATCGCCAACAGATTGTGGCTAACAAAGCCGTCACCCAAACCCTGGGGCACTTGCTGAAAATCTTCTACTACGGCCTGTTACTGAACCTGTTAGCTGACAACGCGCCAGGAGGTGAGGTACAAGATCCCACTACAGCGCTGCCGTTGTGGGTATATGCGGCTTGTGTGGCGATGGCGATTGTTGGCGCCAGACTCGGCACCAGACTCCTGGAGCGCTGGAACGACAACGCCTTCCAGCGAATCAGTCAGATCATTATCTTAGCGACGGCTACGTTCTGCATTGTCCAGGGCGCCTATCTCATGCTGTTTGCATGAGCCCGGCACGGCACCCGCGCGACCCAAGTCAAGCCTACAAAGATGGCAGCTGTTTGACGACAAACAGCAGGTCACCGACATTAACCTGCTGCCCGTTGCTCATGTTGATCCGGGTCACCTCAAACTGTTGCCCGGCAGGATACAACTCAACATCACCGTTAAAATCCGCCAGTGTGAGCGGCGTAAATATTTTCATGGCCTCAAGCTGACACAGCGTCTTGTTCACATCTATAACGTCACCAACCCCGATGTACTCAGGCTCCGACGGTGAGGGTGCGCTGTAGAAGATAGCGGTGGCAGGCGCCAGCACCTTAAACTCCTCGCTGCCTTCGATGCGGATACTATCCTGGTTGATGCTGTCCCCGGCATCCCCGGCAGAAGCTTCGATCTCATCCAACAGCGTCGGCAGATCAGTACGGGCAAGAAATTCGGGCAGATAGTTGGTGTCGTAGTTACCCTGGACAAACACTTCATCAGCAAGAATACGTCGCAACAACGGCATGTTTGTGCAGATTCCCGTAATTCTGGTCCGACCCAGGTAGTCGATCATCTTGCGTGTGGCGGCCTCACGATCTTCCGCATGCACAATCACCTGAGCAATCATGCTGTCATAATAAGGTGACACAAATTTGCCCGGACCTGCCGTGGCAATAACCTCAACACCGTTTTCCTCGGGAAAATCGCACTCGACAATCTGACCGGGATGCGGACGGAAGCTGAGACTACCGTCACCGGCCTGCTGCACGCGTTCTGCGGTGACCCGCGCCTCAATCGCATAACCGTCCTGCTTCACCTCAAGATCCGCGATGGACTCACCACCGGCGATCCGGAATTGCTGGCTGACAATGTCGACGCCAGACGTCCACTCTGTCACCGGGTGCTCAACCTGCAGGCGCGTATTCATTTCCATGAAATAGACCGCATCAGACTTGAGGTCGTAAATAAATTCC
>JBCCUW010000658.1:0-1717 GCA_039196385.1 Pseudomonadota bacterium | reverse complement strand
CGTTGGAACACGGACCGGCTTGCCCACCTGCCGGCAAACTCAACAATCTCGTCATCATCCTCAACGCGAACAGCTTCTGCGGCATAGATATTATCCTCTACACGAACCCGGACCATGGGGTTACTTTCAATATGCGCTACCCACTCGGTTCTGGTGTCACCCGCATAAACATAGAACCGACCATTCATCTGCACGTAAGCCAGATTGACTGAATAAGGCTCATCAGGACGGGTTTCCAACTGGATGAATCCATAGTCTTCTTCCAGTTGCCATACGGCCGGGGTCTCTACCACAGGCCCGCTCAATTTGCCGCCTGACATAAAAATAAACGGGCCATCGCAGGCGGTGAGCACGAGGCAGCTCACCACAACGGCGAGTACTCGACTGAATGGTTTCATGGTTAACCTTTTCTCCTGCTTGGCGCTTACGGTTTTGGCATCAGGCAATCGCGCCAGAATGTCATCATGTCAGCATGAAAAATATCGGCGTAGTCTGCAGCGGTTCCCAAGTGAGCGCCGCGTTTGCCATATCCCGCCTTTATCCCGTACAGCATTAAGTCGCGTTCCGAGGTGTCCGGTGGCATACGGCCATTAACAGGATGAATACTCGTCCCATCGTCGTCGATGTAGATAGTCGGGGCTGCAGGTGCCACGGAAGCTGCTTCTACGTTTTCAACGCCCGTGTCGCGATCGAAACTGTGGTGCGCACCCGCAACAATACGCCAGGTTGCGTCACACCCACACATGGCCAGCGTCTGCATGTGTCCTTGAATCTGTTGTGGCAGACACCATTCGTCCTGGTCCCCAACAATCGAACGCACCTTGGTAGCACCAACATCCGGGTTCAGGAATTGTTGTCCGGACCAGGGGTAAGCGGCATACGCGCCAGCGATTCGTCCTGCAAAGTGGGTGAACTTCGCCATCGAAGCTGCGGAAAGCACCGCTGATCCGCCCCGGCTATGGCCTTGCACCCCAATTCGATCAGGGTCTACAAGTCCTTGTTCGGTTAAACTAGCCACGGTGGCGGACACGTCCCAGGCGCTGGCCGCAAATGAATACTGCGCCTGATTGGCCACGGTGCTTTCTACATGGCGCGCGCCAAAGGGATCCAGCAGGCACGCCGCCATGCCGGCATCGGTGAGCAGTTTTGCTTTGTACACATGCGACGGGGCGATACCGAGACTGCCGGGTACCACTATCACGATGGGTGGCCGGTCGATGTTCACCGGTAGGAAGGTTTGTGCAAAGATCTGCGTTTCTGGTACAGAGTCTGGCGCCGAGATGGCCTGATAGAAGGTGGCGGGATTGCCGGTGGTCACCTGCCAGGTTGTTCCCAGAATCCCATTCTCAAGCGTAATGTCGCCTTCGTGAAGATAGTCAGCCATTTGTTGTCTCCCGCAAACCCGCCCGCTTGAAGACATTCTACGTTACGTAAACCTACCTGGCGATGCGCGCAGATCAGCAAATGTTCAGGAGGTGTGTAGACGTGTGGCCGTTTCAGCCCATTTGCGACTGCAGGTAATTTTCCAGCCCCGTCTTTTTGATCAATCCCAGCTGCTGGGACAGCCAGAAGATATGATCGGTTTCGGTGTCATCCAGTAACTTTTGGAGAATCGTCCGCGTTGTGTAGTCTTGTTTGTTTTCGCAAAGTTCGATCGCGTCCTTCAGCGCCTGGTCGACAGCCAGTTCAACATTCAGGTCGCTTTGCAGCATCTCCT
>JBCCUW010000657.1:0-1718 GCA_039196385.1 Pseudomonadota bacterium | reverse complement strand
CTGGTCTGGCAGCGGTAAGGGGTCGGGCGTGGACTGCTCGCGAAGCTGATATTCTGGGCACGATCATGCCGCAGTCTGTGGATATCCAGGTCAGCGACGATCTGCGTCCCCTGCAGGCTAAACCGGTCGCTTTCGGCAAGCTGCTGGCCGCTTTCGTAAATCATGCAGTGGCCACCATAAACGACATCTTTGCTCGACTCTGTCGCGCTGGCGCCGGCGTACACGTATCCACAAATGTTTTTTGCGCTCGCCATACGCACCAGATCGCGTCGATAGTCGACCTTAGCGATCAGTTCATTGCTGGCGGATAGATTAGCAACGATGTCAGCGCCGGCCAGCGCCGCTTGTACGCCGGGGGGTTGAGGGGCCCATAGATCTTCGCAGATTTCGATCCCCAAGCGCGTACCGCCCAGTTCGAACAGCTGATCAACCCGCAGCGCGAACTGACCCAGATCCGGGTGCTGAATCACTTCATTAATATTCGCACCCGGCACAAACCAGCGTAGATCATAAAACTCGCCGTAGTTGGGTTGCACCGATTTCGGCACCATGCCGAGAACGCGCCCGCCGCTTATTGCCACAGCGCAATTCAGTAAACGGCCATCCGCCAGTTGCCATGGGCAACCCACCAGCAGCAGCGGCAGGGGATTGTCTGCACATAGCGCGTGCAGCGCTTCCACACACCCCCTGAGCAATGGTTCGGTAAAAAACAGATCCTCCGCGGAATAGCCGGACAGGCACAGTTCCGGAAATACAGCCACACTGACTTGTTGGGTAGCCAACGGTGCCAGACAGCTGCGTATGTGCTGAAGGTTGGCCAGAGGTTGACCAATTTCCACCACCGGTGCCACTGCAGCAACGCGCAGGTAGCCCAGCGTGCTGAAGTCCAGACTGTGCTCACCACTCAAGACGGTCTCCAACACTGATGGTGCCAGGTTCAACGACGCTGGCGTACACGCCGAGGTTGCCTTCGTTGTGTTGCACCAGTGCCCGCATCACCTGTGGGTCCTTGGCCAGGTCCGCGAAGCCATGCGTGGTCATGACGCAGCGGGGGCAAGCCATCTCGAATTGCAGGGTCGCGTTACCCAGGCGGGCCTGTCGACCGGCCCAGCTGTTTTCCGGAAAGCCGGATTGCTCAGTATCGAGCACAATATTGGGTCGAAAGCGTCGCCAGTCAAAAGTGCTTTGTGGTGCTGCGGAACGCATGCTGTCCAGGGAGGCGGTGGTCATGAGCAGCAGAGGGAAGGCATCGAAGTAGGTGCCTGGTGGCGACTCATAGGTGAAGAGTTCTGCGGGAAATGCGCTTAAATCGGGCAGCGGTTCGTCTGCGGTGCGGGCGAACACTTCACGCAGGGCGGCTTCGGGGTCAACGTCAGGATCTGCCGGTTGGCGCAGATAGTGGTCCAACTGATCCGCAGGGAGTAACGGCCATAGCGACACGGGTGCACCGACGGCATCACTTAAACGCGCGTTGATATCAGTGTCGGAAGACAACAGCTCAGTGCCGTCCTCCAACTGGATGCGCGTGGGTGGCGACAGCAACTCTGCGTTTGGCTCGGCCAGCAGGCGGGCCTGCATACCCATCAGCGCAGGGAACCGTTTGCCGCCTTTAATGCCGCCGCGGGTTTCATCTTTGAGCGTCCAGCATCGATCGCCAGGGATACCGGCTGGGCTGAGGTGCGCTGTGGGTAGCGTATCACCACCCATGCTCTTGACCG
>JBCCUW010000656.1:0-1747 GCA_039196385.1 Pseudomonadota bacterium | reverse complement strand
GTTGGCCTTTATTCTTGGCGCGTACGGGCTTACTCAACTTAAAACTGACCTCGGCTACTGGTTGCTGGTGGCAGGCTTTGGCATCGGCGGCGGCTTGTGGGGGGTACTTTCGAATTTGGCCTTTATTCGCCAGTATGGCGCGTTGCACCTTGGTGAAGTGAGTGGTTTGAACACCGCTTTGACAGTATTTGCCAGCGCCATCGGCCCGGTCGCGTTCAGCCTGGCAAATGACGTGTTTGGCAGCTTTCAGGCTGCCGCGGTTGGCTGTCTTGCCGGACTGCTGGCACTGGCTGCTATCGCGGTGGCGTTGCCGCAGCCGCGTGATCTGCGTCCCGGATTGGCACAGTAAGCGTGGCATGTCAGGCGTGGCAGGTTATTTGTGCCTGCTGGCTGTCCTGGAGCCGGACGGATTGAGTTGGCAAATTGACCTTGAGCGTTTAACATTGCGCGCCCTCGAGTGACGGTCAGCGGATATGCGTAAAGCACTGATAGCGGCTAACTGGAAAATGCATGGCTCGCTGGTGTCGATTGCAGAATACGGTGCGGCGTTGCAGTCTGCTCTGTTTGCGGATGCGGCGCAGAGGCCCCTGGCGGACGTAGCGGTGTTTCCGCCTGCGGTATTTCTACCGGCTATGTTGGAACATCTTCCAGGTGCCGTGGAAGTGGGGGTGCAGGATATTGGCATTTCCAGCAGTGGCGCACATACGGGTGAAATTGCCGCAGAAATGGTCAGCGAACTCGGTGGCCGATGGGCCATTGTCGGTCACTCGGAACGGCGCCTCGACCAGGAAGAAAAAGATGATCTTGTCGCCACCAAAGCGGCGGCCGCACTGCGCGGTGGCTTAAAGCCGATTGTTTGTGTCGGAGAAACTCTCGCAGAGCGTGAGGCCGGCCAGGAGATTGCGGTGGTGGAGCGCCAACTTGAAGCGGTGTTGGACCGGGTTGAGTGTGCTGCGTTGGTTAATGGTGCCATCGGTTACGAACCAGTATGGGCCATCGGTACGGGTGAGACAGCAACCCCTGACCAGGCGCAGTCGATGCACAATTTCATTCGAGCCAAGCTGGCTGAGCATGATGCTGAGGCGGCAGCCCAGATCCGCGTGATCTACGGCGGTAGTGTGAAACCGGACAATGCCAGAGAGCTGTTTGTCGAAGAAGATATAGATGGTGGTCTGGTGGGTGGCGCATCTTTAGATGCAGAACAATTTGCCGCGATTTTGGGCGCGGCGAAATATGTGAGCGTTGCATAGCACACGAGAATATAGCGGGAAACAGGTTTAAGCAGATGTCTACTCTAGAAGCGGTTCTTTTATCTTTGCTGGTGTTGGATGCCATCGCATTGACCGTGCTGGTTTTAATCCAACAGGGTAAGGGTGCTGACGTGGGCGCAGCGTTTGGTAGTGGCTCATCGAATACCATGTTCGGTAGCGTGGGTGGTGCACCCTTTTTGACCAAATTGACCGCCTGGTTTGCGATTGGCTTCTTCATTATTGCGTTTGCGCTGGCGTACATCGCGAAAGAGCGCGCGGATGCTGCAGGTTCGCTCGGTATTCCGACGGCGGGAGACGCCGGTATCCCGACAGCATCTGTGCAACCAGCAGCGGATGCGGATATGGCTGATGGTGATGTTCCGCTGGCCAATGATGCTGAGATTTCAGACAATGACATCCCCCAGGCGCCGGCTGATTCCTCAGGTAGCTCAGGCGACGTCCCGGAACTTTAAAATATGCCCAGGTGGCGGAATTGG
>JBCCUW010000655.1:0-1751 GCA_039196385.1 Pseudomonadota bacterium | reverse complement strand
GTATATTTTCCTAGATTAGGTTTTTTTACCTAAATAATCAAGTAGACGAGTACCCCATACCATGAAGAAAGGTCCAACTACCGCGGAGCGGATTCTGGAAGCCAGCCGGCTGTTGTTTAACGAAAAAGGCTATGCCGCGACCAGACTCACTGAAATCGCTGAAGCGGTTGGAATCTCACAAGGCAACCTGACTTATCACTTTCCGACTAAGCGGGAGCTGGCCAACCGGTTGCAGGAGCAGGCGCGCAGCCATATGCGCGCTAGACGTACGCAGCCTAACGAGGCCACGCCGGTGGACTAGTACATCAGCAGACTTCTGTTCGCGATGGAACTCACCTGGCAACACCGCTTTCTGTTACGCGACCGGGCACAATTCGATACGGATCAGCAGTTGTTCGAAGACCTGGAGGCCATACAAGCCCTGCTGGCCAGGATGCAGGCTGAAGATTATTTCCGGCGCGATCTGCCGGTAGACGTGTCCACTTTGAGCCGCTCCCTGTGGATCATCACCCGTTATTGGATGGATCATCTGCGTGAACTGGAAGGCCGTGTGGAAGTTTCCCGGGCGGACCAGGAGCGCGGGTTACAGCACCATCTGGCCCTGCTGTTACCTTATCTTACCGTGGCGGCCAGGCGCTTGTTTGAAAACGCCGTGGCACGGCTTGACGAAGCACGTGCGGAACCCGGACCAAGTGCTTCAGATTAGATAGCTCATGGTTTTTTCGCCCCGTGCTGCCTGCGCAGCGTGTCAATCCTTTCTATCAACAACCGTTTCTTCGTTGCAAATTGCGGGTCGTCTTCGCCTAGTTTCCCCAGCATCACAGTTAGAACGGGCAATCGGTGGCAGTTTTCGAGCCAGTGTTCTGTCGGCGCATTATACTCCAGCACGCCACCGCACGGCGGCAGATCTGAATAGTGCTTAATGCTCCCATAGGTTAACTGGGGATGCGGTTGGCCAAGATCTGCAGCGGATGGTGTTGCTGTCGGCATCAAAAACAGCAAAACGGCTAGTACCAGTAACAGCAGTCCGTGTAGTATTTTCATCCACGCGCTCCCTGCCATCTGTCTCGCCCACAGCAAAACACCACATGTTGGTGAAGTCAATTCTTCAATGGTCTCAGAGGCTTATTATGAACGTTGGTATTTACATCTACGACGATGCGGAGGTGTTGGATTTTGCAGGCCCCTACGAGGTGTTTTCTGTGGCAGGCCGCCTGCTGGGCGCAGATGAGTTGCAGGTCAATCTGATCGGCGAAACCGGCGATCCGGTAACCGCGCGTCACGGCTTGCGCGTCATCCCCAATTTCAACATCACTAGTCACCCACCCGTCGACGCACTGATCGTTGTTGGTGGGGTACACCACGCTGAATTGACGAAGCCTGCAGTAATCGATTGGATAAGCCAGACCGCCGCGGATGCTCAGCTGGTGGCATCCGTTTGCACCGGCGCCTTTTTGCTAGCGCAAAGCGGTTTGCTGGACGAAGTACCGGTCACCACACACTGGGAAGATATTGCTCAGCTGCGCCGCGCTTATCCGCAACTGGATGTACGTGAGCATGTGCGCTGGACCCGCGCTGGCAAAACCGCCACTTCCGCCGGTATCTCAGCAGGCATCGACATGAGCCTGGGCCTGGTTGCAGAGTTCTTCAATCAGCAATTGGCTACCGCAACGGCAAGGCAGATGGAATACGATTATTCAGCCCCCCAGTAAATTGGAATCTTCACCAGCGGTTTGTTTCAAGTCCGCTTT
>JBCCUW010000654.1:0-1760 GCA_039196385.1 Pseudomonadota bacterium | reverse complement strand
GCAGCACCAATTCAACGCTAATGCTATCCGTCAGACCCGTACGCTGACGAGCAGCACAGGCATGCAGCGGATCGGCATACACCAGGTCCGACTGGCTCCAGGTTGCGATTCCACCACGCATCACAGTCATGATGCAGACGAAGAGTTTATTTACGTCATTGCCGGCGAGGGCATCGCCCGCATTGGCGACGAGACTTATCCCATAGGTCCTGGCGATTTCATGGGTTTCCCGGCCCCGTCAGCAGCCCATAGCATGACCAACACCGGCAGCGAAGATCTGGTGTATCTGATGGGCGGCGAACGGCATGCCAGCGACACCGTGCACTACCCGGACTTGCGCCGCAGCATGATTAAAAGCCATGGCCAACGCACCTGGTCGGACTGGCAGGACATGATCGAGCTGCCACCACGCAACTGAGCGCAGGCGCGCATGTTTCCAATACGCGATGAAAATCCCACCTTACGGATGCCCATTGCCACATATGTAATCATCGGCATGAACATTGTGGTCTGGGCGGTGGTACAGGGTTTTGGTACTGACCCGGCGCTGGCGAAGAGTTTCTGTCAGTATGCTTTAGTACCCGGTGACCTGCTGAACAGCGTCAGTGCCGGCACCCTGTTTCCAGTCAGCGAAACCCTGGCCTGCCGGATCACCGCAGATCAGCCAGTCGCCAGTTTGTTCAGCTCCATGTTCATGCACGGCAGTTGGATGCATATCGCCGGTAACATGCTATTTCTGTGGGTTTTCGGTGACAACGTGGAAGACATCATGGGGCCGCTGCGTTTTGCCTTGTTCTACGTTTTGTGCGGTCTTGCTGCAGCCTTCGCGCAGATTATCACGGATCCCGCCAGCACTATCCCAATGGTGGGTGCTTCCGGCGCGATCGGGGGCGTGATGGGTGCTTATGCCATCTCATTCCCGCGTGCACGCGTGCACTTGTTGATCATCCTGGTGGTTTACGTCACCACCATTTCAGTACCTGCCGTATTGATGCTGGGCTACTGGTTCCTGCTCCAGCTTGTTGCCGGTGTCAGCAGCTTCGGAGGGAGCGGCGGTGGTGTCGCCTTCTGGGCCCATATCGGCGGCTTCGCCGCAGGCCTTGCACTGGTGTTCACCTTTCGTCGCGCGGATCTGATCAGTGCCCGAAAAAAACTCACCGACCGCCGCAGCGCCAAACATCAATGGTTCTAGCCGGCGCGTTACCGCCCCGGACCACAGTAACGCACGGGAGTGCGCTCAGCGCTCCGCTCGCGTACTCTAGACCCAGTTAAGTTAACCATCAGGAGAGTTTCCCCATGACCCAGCTACCCGCCGTCAGCCTGGCCGCCGTACCCGGTCGCCGATTGAAAACCATTGAAGTCGCTCAGGAGATTGAAAAACGCGGGTTTCCAGGGATCTACGGACCCAGCCTGGGCGACAGCCTCTCACTGCTCACTGCAGTCGCTATGGCCACCAATACGGTTGAACTGGGTACCAGCATCACCCCCATCTATACGCGTATCGCTGCAGATTTTGCGGGCACCGCGGCGTTTTTACATGAAATCTCCAACGGCCGCTTTCGCTTCGGCGTAGGCGTTAGCCATGCGCCCGCCATGAGTCGTCTGGGTATCAAACAGGGCAAACCCCTGGGCGATATGCGCCAGTTTGTAGAAGATCTCCGCGCTGCACCCCGGGTCGGTGACCTGCCACCTATTGTGCTGGCCACCTTGCGCAACAAGATGATCCAGTTAGCGGAAGAAATTGGCGAAGGCATGGTCTT
>JBCCUW010000653.1:0-1766 GCA_039196385.1 Pseudomonadota bacterium | reverse complement strand
GTTGGCTCAGTATCAGTCGTGGACGGCAATCGAGCGCGGTCTGGGGTCCGTGTTACGGCGATTGCAGCGCACCGACCTCAATGCAAGCGCTGCGTCAGCCTGCCATAAACTGGCGCCAGACGTAGAACAGGATGTGCTGATGCTGTACCGGAACCTGCAGCGCGCGCTACAGAGTTGGAACGCGTTTAACGTTGAACCACAAAGTTCGTAAACAACAGGTCCTCGATATGCGGTTCACCTTCTTCACTTTGGAGCACGTCGCGCAATTCCTGCAACGCCTCCGCTTTCAGCGTTTCACGGCCGGACGCACTGGATACTGTTGCTTCATCCTGACGTGACAACAACAGCACCAGACTGTTGCGCAATGCCGGCAAGTGATAGCGCGCAGCATACTCAGCGTCCTTGTTGGACACCCGCACCGTCACATCAGCACGAACGTAACGCATGGCACCGGTGTCAGAAACGCCAAAGTTGGCGATGAAAGTCGGTTTCAGCTCGACATACCGTACAACTCCACCAATGGCTGCTGGCGTATCCGTTTCTGTGCCGGTCGCAGCAGCGTTGCCAGCAACACCGCCGAACAGGACCATACTCAGGGCAAACAAGTTGATAATCTTGCACTTATTCTTGTACTTTTTCTTGAACATGGGGGGGCTACTCCGCACTTACCAATATCTATGGAAACCGCACTAAGCATAGTTGACCCTGACAAATGCACCAGTAATCATACCCGGCTGATAGCCGCCGCTATGCCGGATGGCCAATTCGGCTTTTTGGATACCGTAGCGGTAACTGGAGCGTTAGATGAGGGGTAAATATTGAAAGCTGTACTGTGCAAGTCTTTTGGTCCACCGGAAAACCTGGTGATCGAGGAGATTCCCGAACCCGAGATCAGCAAGGGCCAGGTCAAAGTTGAGGTGCGCTCCAGCGCGCTGAACTTTCCCGACGTACTCATGGTCGAGGGCAAGTACCAATCTCTGCCTGACTTCCCGTTTGCGCCGGGCGGTGAGTTTGCCGGCGTGATCAGCGAAGTGGCCGACGATGTCAACGAATGGCAGGTTGGGGATGAAGTGTTTGGCGGCCTGGGTCACGGCTGTTTTACCCAACAGCTGGTTGTACCCGCAGCCGCACTGCGCGCCAAACCCGCGGCAATGAGTTTCGCCCAGGCTTCCGGCATCAGCACCACGTATGGCACATCCTACTACGCGCTGAAACAGCGGGCTAACCTGCAACCCGGTGAAACTCTGTTGGTCCTGGGCGCAGCCGGCGGGGTGGGACTCGCAGCGGTGGAACTCGGCAAAGCTATGGGTGCGCGGGTTATCGCAGCTGCAAGCAGTGATGAAAAACTGGCGGTTGCGCAAGCGGCGGGTGCTGACGAACTGCTTAACTATGGTGACGGTGAGCTCAAAGACAAAGTCAAAGCGCTCACCGAAGGTCGCGGTGCTGATGTCATTTACGATCCGGTGGGCGGGCCATTGTTTGATCAATGCATGCGCTGCATTAACTGGTACGGCCGCGTGCTGATCATCGGTTTTGTAGGTGGAGACATCCCCAAAGTACCTACCAACCTGATTCTGTTGAAGAGTTGCCAGGTAGTTGGTGTTTTTTACGGCGCCTTTTCGGCAAGATATCCCAGCGACAGCAAACAGAATTTCAATGAAATTATGGACTTCTTCAACGCCGGTAAAATCAACCCATTGGTAGGTCGTGAATATGCGTTCGACGAGTACGCAGAAGCGATGCGCTGCCTGGCAGAACGCCGTGCC
>JBCCUW010000652.1:0-1782 GCA_039196385.1 Pseudomonadota bacterium | reverse complement strand
CCGTAATCGGTAGTGCGATCAGAAAGCCGTACAGAGTAAGGTGCGCCGTATGGGCTGCCTTGCGTTCGAATGTTGTCAGCCCGGTGTCCAAGGAAGGCCGTTTTGATCGGGTATGCCAGACCAGGCGAGCGATCAATAACATAAATACCAACACGCCGATGGTTTTATGCACCACATAGTAGGCATTGCGATACGCAGTTCCCTCAGGAATGATTGAAGCAAATATGCCCATTGGGATTAATGCGATAAACAGAATTGCTGTGGTCCAGTGGAGCAAACGTGAAACGCCGCCATAGCGGTGGCTTTCATTCTGGCGGGGCAGGTCCAGCGGTTGCTGTTCGGCGAATTGTTTCAGGCCGACACGCAGCAGAAACAGGCCGGCAAACAGGGCGACGCCACCCTGCATCCACAGGAGTGCCGGCTTGGCAGAATCCAGTGGTGTTTGGTTCGGTTTAGGGTTTTCAAGAAAGCCTGTCCCCAGGACAAAGCCGAAGAACCAGAGCGCGACAGCAAAGCAACCTGCCGCCCCGAGTAGTGTCCCGAGTGAACGTACTTTAGGTGCGGCTGCGTTCATGCACCATGCGGTCAATAAAGAGCTCAGCACGATGCCAATGGCGACCCAGCTTTCCAAGTCTCCGTCCAGGCGGGTTGAGGTGCCTGATCCCCCGGCAGCCAGGTTGATCGCGTCGGAGGCCGCTGCTGCATTCATGCAAAACAGACCTGCTATCAGGAGAATGCTCCGGGTGATGACTGGCATTGGATTTCCTTTTCTGAGGCTCTGGGCTGCCATTATTAATTGCCCAAAATAATAGATATATGAGTCAATATGCGGGTATAAATTGTCGAAAAGACAATAAAATTATAAAATGGGATAGAGAAGTTACGAGATAGAAGGCAACTTACGTGGATCAGCTCAAAGCGCTGCGGTATTTCTGTAAGGTCGTCGAGAAGGGCAGCTTCACGCGAGCCGCAGATGACCTGGCGCTGCCCCCGTCTTCATTATCCAGGCGCGTCGCAGACTTGGAAACTCACCTGGGGGCAAATCTGCTCAAGCGCAGCACACGCTTG
Organism: Pseudomonadota bacterium; assembly: GCA_039196385.1. GTDB lineage: Bacteria > Pseudomonadota > Gammaproteobacteria > Pseudomonadales > Azotimanducaceae > UBA4421. Next base: position 714 of record JBCCUW010000652.1, on the reverse strand, counting down.
GTGCAACCGACAGAGATTGGCCAAATCTACTATCACCAGATACAGGACATCCTGTTTCAACTTGAGCAAAGTGATGAGGCGGTAAAAAGTTACCACGCAAATCCTGTCGGCACGCTGCGCATCAGTTCGATGGTGAGTTTTGGTGAAAATCTTCTGCTGCCAGCCATGGAGGAGTTTCAGGCATTGTTTCCAGATGTTGTGCTGGACATCAGCCTGACCGATAACCTCACCACATTGGGTCGAGACGACGTGGACATTGCCATTCGGGGTGGTTATGCGCCCAACGAAAGGGTTCAGGCTGTTCGCTTGATGGACAACAGGTTTGTCCCCGTTGCTGCACCTGCGTATTTGAAGGCTCACGGTACGCCAACATCAGCTTATGAACTTCAGCATCATCGCGGGCTTTTTTTCCGCACTCCGACGGGCCCGTCGCCTTGGCTTTGTTATGACAAGGATGCCTGGCATGACGTCAGTGGTGAAAAGTTTGCAGTATCTAATAACGCGGCGTGGTTGGGCCGCTTAGCGGTTGCGGGTAAAGGTATTGTGTTGGCGCCTGAATGGTCGGTCGCGCCGGTGGTTGAAGAAGGCGCACTGGTGCTGATTGAAGTCACACCCGAGCTGAGAGTCAGCCAGAACCCTGAGCTTGCGATTTATCTCCTGTACCAGAAGCAACGCTACGTGGTGCCCAAGGTAAAGGTTGCAGTGGACTTTCTG
>JBCCUW010000651.1:0-1782 GCA_039196385.1 Pseudomonadota bacterium | reverse complement strand
GCGAGATTCGCTACATAGTCCGCAGACAGGTGGTTAAGATGGTGCGCCACGGGCCCCGCGGCCACCTCTACGCCATCGGCATCGGTAATTAGCGGGAACCCTTTCACTGCCTGGAGACCAGCACCGGTGAACTGAAAGGGCAGCTGCGAAATGATCCTGTCGAGACTCCAGTACAACAACGGGCTCGGGCCAAGCCATTGGTCCTGTAACGCTCTCGCGAGGGACGTTTTGCCGGTGCAGGAGGCACCGTTGATAAAAAAGATCATGAACCCAGCCTATTATTGTTGCGCATAAAACGCACCAGCGCGTCCATATCATCCTGCAGAGTCATCTGCGCAACCTTGTTGGGCTGCTTGTGACCGCACTTCGTACACTGGTGCACAATCTGCCAGCCTTTCCTGTTTCTGACCACCGCCACGGGTTGCATCGGCGCACGGCAACGACTCAACCGGTCACCGGGTTGATTGTCCACATGCAGTGACCACAAACAAAAAGGACAGTGATTGCGGTAACTGCCATTCGTCACAGGCTGCACTTCGGCGCCACAGTGGACGCACGCAAAACCTGTGTTTTCACACTGTCTCGCCACGTCCGTCTCCAACCATGCAATTCAAGGCATTGGTAGGAAACGGGTTCGGTTTGCTCTTCCCTCAGTTCATCTGAGGGCTCCAGGCTTACCTGAGGAGAGGTCTATTCACCGCACCAATTTAATTCGAGGCAGTGCGATTACTTTCGATTCCAACTTCATCAGAGCATTTGTTGCATCTCTGAATCCGGACCACGACCGGTTTTAGATTGTGCCGGCCACTGTAACGCGGTCATGCGCTGTGCAAGCCACGTTCCACCGATAGACGTAAACCCAGGTTCACTGACACTGGCGTCCTCCCCGGTTAACGGCGGAGGCGAGAACGACTGTTGAGTTGTTGCATAAAATTCCAGACTTGGTGTCACGATTATTCTACCAGGGAATGCGCGCAGCATTGGGCTGAAAATTCACAGCGTATTGAGCCAATCCAGCGTGGCATCAACAAAGTGCTGTTGTGATACAAAGCCCCGCTGGCTGCAGAGTTCGCGCACCGCAGCCTCCGCGTTGGCAGGACAAACCGGCAACGCGGCTTTTTCGAGCATGGCGATATCATTCAAGCCGTCGCCTATGGCCGCGCTGTAATCCAGCGGTTGCTCTAACAAGCTCATCGTCAGCGCCAGCCCCGCACCTTTATCCATGGTGCCCATCACATCGAGATAGCGATTCCAGCGGCTGTAATGAAAGACAAACTCACCGGCTAAGTCAGGTTGTCGGGCCACCAGTTGTTGCAGGGTGGCATAAACGTGATCGCCTTCCAGCTCATGCGGAACGCCAAAGGTCAGGTTCCAGGACTTATCCAGCTGCGCACGCAGTTGCCCGTCGAACTTAAGCTCATCACACAACTGCCGGGCGCCATCATCAACAAACCACTCGATGAGATGACGGATATGCTGACGACTGGCAAGCACACCCGCAAAAACGGCCGGGTCGGGGCTCTGAGCCGCGCAGTATTCGAGATCAACCTGCTGGCCGGAGCGCACATCCCAGAGCTCACAGCCATGCTCAACCAGGGCGTAGTGCAATTTGTCGCTGCGAATTGCGCTACACAAAAACTCGGTGGCAATCCAACTACGGCCGGTATTCAGCACCAGACTGCTGACCGGACTGTTATCAATACGTTGGCCAAAGCGTTCCAATTGAGCTTCCTGCTGTGGTGTTAGGCCACCGGCGACAAGTGAAAGGTCGCTCCCGTCGGG
>JBCCUW010000650.1:0-1795 GCA_039196385.1 Pseudomonadota bacterium | reverse complement strand
CGTGCGGCGGGCGGCGTGCGGCGAAAACCGCGAACAGTTGTGCAGTTGGAAAGCCTCATCCACTGGCACTTGGCACAAACTGAAAACGCTATTGCGGAACCCGTCGCAACAACGCCTGAAGAATCGTTGGATGTCGGACGCATAAAATCGCTGGCAAAAAACTCAACAAATTGGGACTTTTAACCGCGATTACGGCGCGAAAAGGTGCCATTTTTAAATCCATTTAGATTTACCCTTGTGCATCAGAAAAATATCACCCATAAAATTCGGGCTGTTCAAAAAGTATCGGGAGGAAAAATTGAACGTACTTAAAAAACTGATGATGGCGACTGCTGCTGTGGCATTGACTGCAACCACTGCTTTCGCTGAGCGCTATGTAATGATCACCCACACACAGGGTACTGATCCATTCTGGCCAGTTGTTGAAAAGGGTGGCCGTGACGCTGCTGCTGCTGTTGGCGCGACGCTGGAATACAACTTCGACGTATCCGGCGACATGGCTGCCATGGCCAAGCTGATCGAAGCTGCTGCTGCCAGCCAGCCTGACGGCATCATCGTATCGCTGCCAGACGCTGCTGCGCTTGGACCAGCGATCAAGGCTGCTGTGGCTGACGGTATTCCTGTCATCACCATGAACTCCGGTCTGGAATCCTCTGCAGAGCTCGGTGCTCTGATGCATGTGGGTCAGCCTGAGCGTCTGGCTGGTGAAAAGGCCGGTGGCCGTGCCAAGGCTGAAGGCGTGACCAAAGGTCTGTGCCTGAACCAGGAAGCTTTCAACACGGCTCTGGTTGATCGTTGCTCCGGTTACTTCGACGGTCTCGGCGGTGAGCTGAACATGATCGACGTGTCCAACGACCCTGCACAGATCGAAACACGTACAGCTGCTGCTCTGCAGGCTGACGAGTCCATCGACGGTGTTCTGGCTGTTGGCCCACACGTTTGTGAAGCTGCCATCAAGGCGATCAAGGACGTTGGTGCCAAGGTACACCTGGCATGTTTCGACCTGTCTCCAGGCGTTATGGACATGATTGAAGCCGGCGATGCTGCCTTCACAATCGACCAGCAGCAGCGTCTGCAGGGTTATATGCCTGTGATCGTTCTGCACCTGTACAACAAGCACGCTGGTCTGTTGCCAGGCGCCAACATCCCATCGGGCCCAGGCTTCGTGGACAAGTCAAACGCTGCCAGCGTTAAGGCTCTGGCTGGCGTCGACCGCTAAGCAACGGCTCTAAGCTATTCAGTCAGGCGGGCCTCCGGGTCCGCCTGATTTTTTTTGCCCGCAAAACAGCCCCAAAGAGGCGCAGCGAGACCTGCTGTGCCACCCCCGTCGTGTCGCAATTCTGGCAAAACCTCAGTTGCGCACTAAAGCTGCCCGTCATTCACTTGTGCATATTTTGCTCACCATCAGGGGAGCCTTGCCATGTCTAACGCCGCCGACGAGACCAAGCCGAGCCCCTCGCCCGCGCGCCGCAAAGTCTGGCACTATACCCCTGCCCTGCCGCTGCAACTGGCGCCCTACTGGGATTGGCCCCTGAAACCGCTGGCCTCCGTTCTTTACCTGCTCAAGAGCTGGAACCCCGTGGCCACACGATTTCTGTTCCTGATCGGCGCGATTGTTACCTGGATTTGGTTCACGCCGGATTTGGCGCGGGCGAAGACAATTCAGTTTGACTGGGTTTTCGAAGTTTGGCTGCGCAACTTCATTATTCTGACCGGTGTTGCCGGTGGCCTGCATCTCTTACTTCTGCGCTTCGGAGTTCAGGGAGATGACTATCGCTACGACATGCGCCCCATG
>JBCCUW010000649.1:0-1801 GCA_039196385.1 Pseudomonadota bacterium | reverse complement strand
TTTCTGTTCGACCAGAGCCTGCTGATCACGCTTTACCAGGTGGGAGCCGCCGTATGTGTTACCGCCGCCATGGTCGGCATGAACCAATTGCAGACCCGGGTTCGGCCGGTTGCGTCTTTGCGCATCGCGGCGGGGCTGATTCTGCAGGCACTGCCATTGACCCTGGTCGTTTTTCTCTTGTTTCCGCGGATCGCGCCATTGTGGTCGATCCCTGTGCCAAGCGCCGCAAGCACGGGTTTGAGTGACAAACTCACGCCGGGTGATGTGGCCCGCCTGGGGCGTTCGGATGAGCTGGCCTTTCGTGTGGTGTTCGACGGTAATGTACCCAACCAGCGCGATCTGTATTGGCGTGGGCTGGTTTATTCAGACTTCAGTCGCGGTACCTGGACTATTGCCGATCCGCTACCGCAGATTACTGCACAAAACACTGGGCAAGGGCGCACTCTGACTTATGAGATTTTTCTGGAGCCCACGCAGAGCAAATGGCTGTACGCGCTGGATACTCCCATCAGATATCCGAGCCGGGTAGATTTACTGGGAGATTACCGGTTGGTTAATCCTGAGCCGGTTCTGTCAGTCATGCGTTATCAGGTTGAAACTGAGACGGACTACGTGATGGATGCGGAACTGCCAGCCGGGCTGCTGGCTCGCGAGACGGCACTGCCGCCCAGCGACAGTCCTCGCATGCGCCAGTACGCTGAGCGTTTGTATGCGCAAACCGGCTCTGCTGAAGCCATGGTGGCGGCCATGCTGAACGAAATTCGCAGCGAGCCTTATGTGTATACGCTCAATCCGCCGACGCTCAATCGTCTGGATAGCATCGATCAATTCTGGTTTGACACCCGTCGTGGGTTTTGTACCCACTACGCGGGGGCGGTCACGTTCGCGCTGCGTTCAGTAGGCATTCCCGCACGCATGGTTGGCGGTTATCAGGGCGGTGAGGTGAACCCACTCACCGGGCATATGGTGGTGCGCCAGTATGATGCCCACGCCTGGATTGAAGTGTGGCTGGCAGGGCGCGGTTGGACCCGATTTGATCCCACGTCAGCGGTAGCGCCACAACGCGTAGAGAGTGGCCTGGACGCCGCATTGAATAATGAAGACCGGGCCTCGCTACCGTTTTTCAGTGCAGCGCGGTTGGCAGATCAGGGGCTGTTGAACAACCTGCTGCGTTGGACCGATTCGCTGGAGTATCGTTGGAACCTGTGGGTGGTCGGCTATGATACGGCCACGCAGTCGGATGTGTTAAAACGTTTGTTAGGCGCCGTCAATGCTTTGCAGATTGGTCTGGCTATGATTATTGGCAGCGCGTTGAGCCTGCTGCTGGTGGCGGCGGCGGTATTCTGGCGCCGGCGGCCCAAGGCAAGGCACCCGGTGGAACGTATTTTTCTACGCTTCTGTCGCTCCATCCGCGATCCACGTCTGCAGCGTGGGCCGGCCGAGACGCCAATGGCTTATTTGTCTCGTTTGAGCCATGAAGTGGATATGGATATCGCACCGTTGCAGAGTGAGCTACAGGAACTGCTTTACGACCCGCAGCGTACGCTGAGTCTTCAGGAACGCTACAAATTACAACAGAATCTGCGAAAGCTGCGATTCAAGCTTGCGTTTAATACCCCAACCACCGCATCCTAACGTTTTTCCCGATGCGGTTATTTCTCATTCATGGCACTGACAAAACGCACGCCTTGTGTGGGCATCTGCTCCACAACTTATGGAGACCTGGTTTGCCGCGGGTGTAAGCGTTTTGCTCATGAGATAGTTCAATGGAACGCCTACGACCTCTTCTCTTCGATTCTCT
>JBCCUW010000648.1:0-1835 GCA_039196385.1 Pseudomonadota bacterium | reverse complement strand
TTCCTAACCCCGGCGTGGATACCCGATTTCCCTCACCCGGGGTAGATGACCAGTTTCCCTTACCAGGCGTGGATGCGCGGTTTGTGGATGGAGTAGACACTCGATTTGAGGCCGGCCAAACCATCACGATCGACACGCCTGGTTCTCTGGACGTTGCGACATTCAAAATCGGAACCGAGCACACGATTACACCTGGAACTGCTTCGCCCGGCTCCGGTGGAGTAATCAGCTATGAAACCAGATGGCTGGTAGATGGGTCCGTAGCTGCCGCGACTGCTGCCTATACCCCACAGGCGCCGGATGAAGGGCAAAGCATCTCGGCGCAGTGGCGTGCGGTTGAGACTGGCGGCAGCAACGACAACGAGAGCGCATGGCAGACTGTTGGCAGCGGCACGGTTGTACCACAGGCTGTTCTCTCCGCCCTTTCTGTTACCGGGCCCCAGGTCAACGGTGACCTTCCCGTCAGTTACACCGTCTCTGCTGACACCGGCTCATCATGGGGATTCTATGCTGGATCTCCAGTAGATGCAGCGGCATTGCGCGCTGGAACGGGTGCAGTTGATTTCGGCACCGCCAGCCTAACCGCTGCAGCAAGTACATTGAACACCAATATCGCCAATGGCATCGACGCTTCCGGCCTTGATCTATTCTTGGTGCTCGATGGCTCAAACACCGTTGTTCAAGCCACGGGTTCTGTACCTTTCGCTATTGATACACAGTCGCCAACGGGCACGATCAGCGGGGTCCAGACCGGCGCAACAACTGCCACGATCAGCCTCAACCTGACAGACGAAGCCGGGGATATTATCGACTTCGCGGTTTACCCGACCGCAAGCACACCCTCTGAGGCTGATATCGAGGCGGGCACAGGGGCAACGTGGTCCGTTCAGGACGTCACTGGAACCGCTGGGGATACCAACGACCAAAGCGCGACAGGACTGACTGCCAGCACCGGATACAGGGCGTGGGCGGTCATCACAGACGCGCAGGGCAGCAAGACCACCTTGACCAGTACCACCTTCACCACGGCTGCTGGCTCAAGTGTGGTGACGTTCACGGCAGCAAATGGCACTGGCTTATCGACGCTTTCCCCAGAAGACGGGCAAGCGTTTGTTAACACGATCCTTTCCCAACCGCGCCCCGATCCGCTGATCTACGCCAACAGAGTGTTGAGCGGTGGCAGTCAATCAGCCTATTTGATTCAAACAGGCCGCAACGTAGTCTCGGACCTTAGTGTCGTCGCGGACATCGGCGTGCAGGGCAGCACTTCAAGCGAAGCCGCGGGCGTTTCATTGGCGGACATTGTCAACAACTGCCGGTATGTCCTTCGGTACAATTCGCTCAATAACCGCTGGGAGGTTTCCCGCTTCGGCGTTGATGGTTCAACCACCTTCTACACCGGCGATAACTTGGGATCTGCAGGCGTAGACGATGCAGGAATGACCCCCGGAGTATCCCGGAGTGCGAGACTGGCAATTTCGGGGATCGGCACACAACTGACTGCATCAATCAATGGAACCAACCTGGTCCTAAACCAAGACATTTCCGCAGACAGCTGGTCGAGCGGACAAGCGGGTATTGTCTTCACCGGGCAGCACAACGTTTCCGAAGAGGGCTTATACATCGACAACTACGAGTTCGGGGGCTGATCTATGGGGCGTTTGGTTCTTACATCGGCTGTTGCCAGCGCCCCTTCGGTGACTGTTGCCGCCAGCAAAACCACAGTGGTTGAAGGGCAATACGTATCTTTTTCCGCGACGCCAACCAATTTTGGTACGTCTGAGGCATGGAAAGACGTCGAGACCAGATGGACTTTTGACGATCCGGGCAGCTTC
>JBCCUW010000647.1:0-1848 GCA_039196385.1 Pseudomonadota bacterium | reverse complement strand
GGGTACATGGTGGCCTGCTTGACGTCACCCATCAGCTGGTCCAACCACTCCAGGTGCGCGCTGATATCTGCACAGGCCTCGACCAGCTGTCCCGAGTGTTCACCGGCACGAATCAGATTGCAGATTTCCGCACTGAACACTTCAGGGTGCGTGGACATGGCATCAAAAAAGCTCACACCGCTTTCAATATTCAGCCGGACCTCTTCCAGCACCCGGCGCAACCCGTCGTCTTCCGTTTCACTGACTAAAACCCGCAGACTCTCCGCACTATCAATCCCCGCATCGACAAGTGTGGCGAGGCCATTAAAAAAATCTACCAGATCACGACGACTGACATTTACCTTCGCCACAATGGCCTTCTTAGCCGATCTGGGTTTCGCTTCTATCAGCCACAGCCCCAATTCCGCCATTCGCTGGTCCAGCGAGGCTTGCGACTCGGCCACCAACACCCCGGTGCTGATGTGGCTGTTTTTATCAATCGCGCGGTAAGCAAACTGCGGCATGACTTACCTCAGCACCCGCAGCACTTCAGTCACTGTTGTCAAACCTTGAGCCGCTTTGCGCAACCCGTCTTCAAACATACTGGTCATGCCCGAAGCGTTGGCCAATTCCAGCATGTGAGCCTCCACCCCACCATCCAGGATGGCGTCGTGAAACGACTCATCCACCAACAGCACTTCGTATACTGCCAGGCGACCACTGTAACCACGGCCATTACAGGCATCGCAGCCTACGGCCTGCCAGTGTTCCTGAGACTCTTCGGTTGCCGCAATCTCGCCGTCTGCCAGCAGTGGGTCTGGGCCCGGATGCGCTTCACGACACTGGGTACACAACTTGCGCAACAAGCGTTGACCAATAATGCCGACCAGCGCAGAAGGCAGCAGATAACGGTCGATACCCATATCGAGCAGACGCGGGATAACCCCAATTGCACTGTTAGTATGCAAAGTGGAAAACACGAGATGTCCGGTGAGCGCTGCCCGAGTAGCCAGCTCCGCCGTTTCGCCGTCACGAATTTCACCAACCAGGATCACGTCGGGATCCTGGCGCAACAGCGCGCGCAAACCGGAGGCAAAGTCCATACCCACCTCCGCCTGCACCTGAGTCTGGCGGATCATCGGCAGCGTATATTCAATGGGATCTTCCAGCGTGAAGATGCTGCGTGCATCACGGTCGATGGTGCCAAGCGCGGTATACAGCGTCGTGGTTTTGCCGCTACCCGTCGGGCCCGTAACCAGGACCATGCCGTATGGATGATTGATCGCACGTTCGACCCGCTACAGATCGGCAGGCGAAAACCCCAGCTCCTGCAGAGACATCTGCACTGCGCCACCATCGAGCACGCGCATGACAATACTTTCACCATGATTGGTGGGCAGCGTCGAAATCCGCAGGTCAACATAGCTGCTGCCAAAGCTGAAACGTATGCGGCCATCCTGAGGTGAACGCTTTTCCGTAATATCCAGGCCGGCCATTAATTTGACCCGGGCCAGTACAGCGGCTTGAATGGCTTTGGGAACAATAATTTCTTCCCGCAACATGCCGTCTACCCGCAGCCGCACGCGCAGATTGCGCTCCTCAGGTTGCAGGTGCACGTCGGTTGCTTTGCTTTTTATCGCGTTGGCCAGGATCTGATCCACCAGCCGCACCATGGGTGAGGCTTCGTCGTCCACGTCCATGGACTCGCCGTTCAATACCTGCTCAATGGTTTCGTTGATGCTGGCAGAGCGGCTGTAGTTGCGCTCAATCGCTTCGAGTACCTGGGCTTCGGGCGCGGTCACCACCTTGATGGTATGACTGCTTTCGCGTTCAACAACATCCTGTTGAAGTCGAGGTCGCCCCGCCCGC
>JBCCUW010000646.1:0-1868 GCA_039196385.1 Pseudomonadota bacterium | reverse complement strand
GCCACCTCGACAGGGCCGCAGGGCCCACACCAAACGGGGCGCTCTTTGTGCGCCCCGTTTTGCATATACGGTAAAATCACGCCGCTGTTTAACACATCCAACACCGCCCGCAACATCACCAGTCGATCACGGCACCGCCGCGGCATGGTCGACCAGTAGTATGCAAACGTACTCAACGCAATCGCCAACGCCCAGGCCCGGCCCAACGCCCATTCATCCTCTGAAGCCTGCAATTGATCCCGAAATACGCCTCTTGCCTCAGCGCCAAACAGCTCCCAGGCACCATGCAGATCCACAACCGGATCGCCAATGCCCAGACCACCAAAATCGAGAACTGCAGAGAGTCGGCCTTCCACCAGCAACAGATTCTCAGCCACTAGATCACTGTGATACCAAGTGGTCGACGCCACAGTATGTGCACCTGGAATCTGTAACGACTTGGACCAAAGCGCTTCAGCCAGATCCAGGTCCACATCAAGATCTGCCAAACGGCGACACGTCGCCATACTTTCACGCGTCCAATGGTCAAACTCTGCCAGCGGGCGGCCCCGATACCAGCGCAACGCAGGGTCTTTAAGGGCATGCGGCGGCACCGGCTGAGCACGCAACTGGTTGATCACAGCCGCAAGGTCTCGGGCCAAAGTCAGCCCGCCCATCTGAGCCATGGATGGGTCAACTGTGTCACCTTCCAGCCAGCGTACGATCGCCCAACGCTCAGGGTAACCATGACCAGGCTCACCAACATGAACAATCTCTGGTGCTGCGACGCCCAGATTCGGACTGATGTGCGGCAACCAGAGTTGCTCTTTGCCAATGGCAGCACCACCACCAGGCTGGCGCGGCAGGCGCACCAGGAGATCGTGTCCCAAGCGATAGATCACATTGGTTGAACCGGAAGCCGGCAACCGCACCAATGGCAGCGAGGCGTATACAGAGAACTGCGTGTCCACAAGCTCCCGCACCAGCTCATGCTGAATAGCGATTTCATTGTTGTGCAGCGTCTGAGCCATGCCCGGTGGGCCTGAAGGAACTTCAGTGCCAGTCTACATCATGACTGTCGCGGTACGCAGGCCGATCTTTCAGACGTCTGATGTAAGCGGCCACCTTGTCCGTCGGCTCTCCCAGCCAATTAAATTGCACCGCAAAATCCAGCGTACCGCCATAAACCACATCCGCTGCGGTGAACTGCATACCCAGCGCCCAATCCTGTGCCGGTGTCATCTGCTCAATGGCAGCGAGACATCGATCCAGATCGCCCCAGCCGGTGCTTTGCGGATTGCTGTCTGTCACCCCCAGCTGCCGCATGGTGAACATCGGCTCCAGGGTGGTACCGGGAAAAAACAGGTAACGGTAATAAGCACCGCGCAGGTTAGAGGTCACTGGGGGCGCCATCTGCCGGTCTGGATATTTGTCCGCCAGGTAGGCACATATTGCTGCTGTCTCGGTCACGATCACATCACCGTCCCGCAATGCTGGAATCTTCTGCATCGGGTTTATGGCCTGAAAGTCAGGCGTACTGTTGCCGCCCGTGGTGTAGTCAATTAACACCTGCTCGTGTTCGACCGCCAGTTCGGTCAACATCCAGTGCGTGGTAACTGCCCGACTCATGGGATGGTAATAATGTTGTATCTGATTTTGCATGACGCCTCGTTGCTCAACTGTTTTGTCAGTGGAATGCCACTATGTCAAACCGCTCCTGACAGCGTCGTGTCAGTGGCACGCAGGCCGCACTCCGTTTTGGTCGAAGCAGGCAAAAGTGGACTCCTGCAGAACTGTTTCCTGTTTCCAAACAATCACTGTTTTTGTGTTGCCTTATAGCAAACAAATAGAAACGACTACCAGTGAGGCATACTTCCGAAAACAAAATT
>JBCCUW010000645.1:0-1886 GCA_039196385.1 Pseudomonadota bacterium | reverse complement strand
CTGGATTATTCGGAGGAAAACGATACGCAAACGCTTGGCTTGATCGCCGGCCGGGTGCAGCGCTTTCAGTTTGATCAGCCGTCGCTGAAAATTCCTCATATGGGTTGGAACGAAGTGTCCGTGGTTCAGCCTCACCCGGTACTCGCCGGGGTAGAAGCGGGTGATGAATTCTATTTCGTGCATGGCTATTACCCCGCGCCGGACGATCCGCAACAGGTGTATGCGCGCACAGACTATGAAACCGTATTTGCCTCTGCCATCGGCAAAGACAATTACTTCGCGACTCAGTTTCATCCGGAAAAAAGTGGTCGGGTGGGACTGACATTGTTGCGTAATTTTGCTGCCTGGGACGGTCAATGTTAAGTAAACGGGTCATAGCCTGCCTGGATGTGCGTGACGGCCACCTGGCGAAAAGTGTCAAATTTGTCGATACCAAAAACATCGGTGACCCGGTGGCGAAAGCCAAGGAGTATTACCTGGACGGCCTCGACGAGTTGGTGTTTTACGACATCACGGCGTCCAGCGATAAACGCAACATCATGTTGGATGTGGTTGAATCAGTTGCCAACCAGGTCTTTATCCCGTTGTCCGTGGGGGGTGGCATTCGCAGCGTCGCTGACGCCACCGACCTGCGTCTTGCGGGGGCAGAAAAAATCAACGTGAACTCCGCCGCTGTGCAGCGTCCTGAGCTGATCAGCGAATGTGCCTCTGCCATTGGCGATCAGAACGTTGTGTTGTCCATGGATATCCTGCAGGTATCCCCCAGCTCAACTATCCCTTCAGGGTATGAAATTGTGATCAACGGTGGACGCAAAGCCATGGGCATCGATGCGCTGGCCTGGGCGCAACAGGGTGAGCAATTGGGGGCTGGTGAGCTGGTTGTGAATTCGATTGATGCAGATGGTACCCGTGAGGGTTACGAACTGAAGCTGACCGCCATGATTGCTGAGGCGGTGCGTATCCCGGTCATCGCTTCAGGTGGCGCTGGTCTGCCGGAGCATCTGCATGAAGTCCTGACCGAAGGCAAAGCGGATGCGGCTTTGATCGCTTCCATGGTGCACTACGGCGACTACACAGTCAGCGGTTTGAAACAGCACCTGCATGACGCCGGTCTGAAGATACGCATGTCCTGGTAAACTGAGCGTCCTCGCGCAGATCAAACCCAGAATCAAACAGAAGGAAGTCGAGTGAAAGCCATTCAAGTTGATAACAAGCGCTTAGTGCTGGGTGAGGTGGCTGAACCCGACTGTGGACCGGGAGAGGTCAAAATTCGCGTGGCTGCCACAGCAGTAAACCGCGCTGACCTGGTTCAGGTGACGGGTGGTTATCCGCCACCCCCGGGGGCCAGTGAAATTGTTGGACTTGAATGCGCGGGTGAGGTTGTTGAGGTGGGTGAAGGCGTGCAACGCGTAGTCCCGGGCGACAGTGTGTGTGCGCTGCTTGCCGGTGGTGGCTACGCTGAGTCTGTTGTTGTGCCTGCCGGGCAGGTTGTACCGATTCCTGCTGGACTCAGTGCAGTGGAAGCGGCCGCCATTCCTGAGGTGTTTGCCACCGCCTATTTGAACCTGTACATCGAAGCGGCCACGCAGCCCGGTGAGAAGGTGATCTTGCATGCCGGTGCGAGTGGTGTCGGCACGGCGGCAATCCAGCTGCTGAAACAGTCGCATAACCCCAGCTTCGTCACCGTCGGTTCGCAAAGTAAAATTGATGCCTGTTGTGCCCTGGGTGCAGATGCTGGATTCGAGCGGCATGCCGGCTCGTTTGTGGAGTCTGCGCAGGCCTGGGCTGGTGACAACGGCGTGGATGTTATTCTGGATCCCGTTGGTGCAAGTTATTTGGCAGACAATCTCAACCTGCTCCTGAAGAAAGCCTATTGTTTGCTGAGT
>JBCCUW010000644.1:0-1913 GCA_039196385.1 Pseudomonadota bacterium | reverse complement strand
CAGTGTTGTATTGGTGGAGTATCGCCGGCGGCAGCCTGGTGTCGATCTGCAGCGTGGTTTATCTGTATCTATCGCTTACGACCTGACGCTTACGACCTGACGCTTAAGTCTGGCTGAGCGAGTCGGCTACGCAGCAGTACGGTTTACATACGAGCGAGAGGGATTTGGATCGGACAGCTGACTGAAAACATAACCGCCCGCTGCACCGGCAATACATTGACTGAGCAGGCCAATGGCAGTGCGCGTTACGGCCAAGCCGTGGGTACCTGATGCCACGGTGGCGCCAAGGAGAAAATCGATGGCAAAAATGCCCACAAACCCCGCCACGACGTATCCCAGCGCGCGCAATTGCGGCACCCAGATCAACACCACCCGAGCGATGAGAAAGCCGAGCAACAGCGCCAGCGCGATCACCGGCAGATAGATCACGGCCATGCCCAGCAGGTCGTGAAAGGCTGCCTGCAGCCGGTCTCCCATGCTGACCGCCAGGCCCATTTCGACCAGGTTAGCCAGGTTAAGCTGGGTATAGAACAACACCGCAAGTATATAGGTGGCCAGTACCGCAGCCAGAAACGCGCCGACAACTTTCACATTAATTACCTGATGAATCCCCAAACGTGGCGGGGACATTAGCCTGCCTTACATGAGTAGGCAAGCCGGATTTGGACAGGGTAACATGCACCCTTGAGATTTGAGTATTTAGCCGACATGACAACGCAACGCAGCACCACCCGATTATTGTTTCCTCTGTTCATCCTACTGAGCTTGCTCAGTATGCCCACTGCCTTGCGGGCGGCAGAAGGGTATCAGCTGGATACGGTGGCAGAAGATCTGGATTTTCCCTGGAGCATCAGCTTTCTACCAAACGGTGACCGGCTGGTCACCGAACTTTCCGGCCAGCTACGTCGGCTGAGCGCTGACGGCACCGTGGGTGAGCCGATCAGTGGCGTGCCTGAAGTGTATTTTGCTGGTCAGGGCGGCTTGTTTGATGCCCTGCCCGACTCGGACTTTGCCAGCAACCAATGGCTGTTTCTGTCGTATGCGGCCGGCGACCAGGACAACAATGGCACCACCATCGCCCGGGCCAAGCTGGTGGACAACAGCCTGCAGGAATTGACTGTGATCTACACGGTGGCGCCGCAGAAGTATGCCCCCATGCACTACGGTGGCCGGCTGGCCTGGCTGGGAGACACACTACTCTTGACCACCGGCGACGGCTTCGATTTTCGCGAGCAGGCACAGAATCTGAACAATCAGATGGGTAAAACCATTCGATTAAACAAAGATGGCTCTCCGGCCGCAGACAATCCCTTCGCTGACAATCCGTACGTCTGGACCTACGGGCACCGCAACGCACAGGGGCTGGTGGTCTCCAACAATCAAACCGTGTACCTGCACGAGCATGGGCCCCGTGGCGGAGACGAAGTTAACGTCCTGGCGCCGGGCAAAAACTACGGCTGGCCGGCTATTACCTATGGTCTGGACTATAACGGTGCTTACGTGTCGCCCTTTACCGAACAGCCCGGCATGGAACAACCCGCCCATGTCTGGGTGCCGTCCATCGCCCCGTCCGGATTGATGGTGTACGAAGGTGAGATGTTCCCCCAGTGGCAGGGTGACCTGTTTATTGGTGCGCTGGTGGACAATGAGGTGCGTCGGTTGGAGATGCAGGGTAGCGAAGTACTGAGTGAAGAAGCGCTGTTCAGTGAAATTGGCGCGCGCATTCGTGACGTCCGCCAGGCACCCGATGGCAGCATCTACATTGTGACTGACGGCCCTGAGGGTGACATCATCCGTGTCAGCGCGACAATGGACGTGGCGGACCGCAACTAGCGGGCGGTAGGCAGCTGCGCATGCGGCTTTAAGAGGAGACCGATCATGAACGCAGTAATGATCTATTGGATCTCCACCGT
>JBCCUW010000643.1:0-1946 GCA_039196385.1 Pseudomonadota bacterium | reverse complement strand
CTTATCGGTACCTGCGCTACCTGCAGGTCCGCAAGCGCATCAAGGCCACCACCAAACAGCAGTATGGCCGGCTGGCTGATCAGGAGATGCCAAAGGGTGAATTGCACATTCGTGCGGATCGGGAACGACGGCTGACCTTTCTGAAGTGGCTGCAGGACCCGGATAAAATCGTCTACGATGAGATCCTGTCGAAAGCCTGGCGAAATTACTACGAAAAGCGCCAGGCCCTGCATGATGAGCGTGGCCGGATTGCGCAGCTGATTTTTGGTGAACCCAAACAGAACTACGAAGTAGCCCGTGCTGATCTGCTGTCCTCAATTGGCGTCTACTTGTATAACCGCTGGAAGAACGAAGCGGTTGGTAACCTGCGGGCGCTTAGAGAATTTCTTACAAATCATGAAGATACGCGTCAAATCTTAAGCATATCCGAGATTAAGGATCCGCGTGGATTGTTGCAGGCGATTATTGGCGACAGCGAGATGTCGGACCTGTTGCGCGATCGCTTTACGTACGAAGGAAAAAAACTGTTGGCTATGTCGGGGGCTGAAGCTGCTGAACTGGCTGAGAAGAGTGAAGTCTTTTTAACTAAACAGCTAACGACAGAACTGAATCTGGCACTGACGGGCAGCAACATGCTGAGCCTGCCCGGCATGTCAGACCTGCAGGCCAATCGCACCTTGCTGCATCAACGTTTTCCCAACTACATCAAACCGGTGGATTTTGGCGGCAAGCCAGTCGCTCTAAGTGACATGACGGTACTCGACGTGTTGCTGGATTCGGAGCTGCGTGGTGACTTTATCCACGAATGCGAAAACCTGTTGTTGTTTGATTCGGTGTACGACCAGATTATTGCCAATCTGGATTCTATTGCGGAAGAGGCGCAGTCGTCTCAGAGTCTGTCCAAAGAATCCCTGTCCCAGCTGATTGATACCACAGTGCAGCTTGCCGTCAGTGGTTTGACCATCGGTACCTTCGAGGACGGCGTGAAGCCCTCCGTTGAACAACTGCGCGAACAGATCATAGACTGGTACCTGCGCATTAACAAAATGCCGAAGGGAGACAATTTCTACCGCACGGTGGAGGAGTGGAAGAAGCTCAGTTTCCCGCACCTGGCGGACGCGCTGTTTGTTGTGGTCACGCATCTGTTTGAGAATCTCCTGAGTTCATTTATTGCCGCAGAACGCGACGGCAAAAACTTCCAGGGGCGGATTGCGCCGCGCAATATTGGCCGACGCAAAGACTTCTGGAATCGGCTCAACATGGCGTACAACGATCTGTTGATGCACAACGTCCTGCGCGCCAACCGCAATCAGAATCGGTTCACTTATACAGACATTGTCGAACGCTATTTTGATGACTGGCAACCCCGCTTTGACGACTTGCTCAGTTCAGACCCGTGCTCATTCCCGGGCTTTCGTATCTCGATTGAAAATGCGTTGAACAAAGACCTGCCTCCATGTGGTGTGGTTGCGGGGTACGGTACGCTGAAAGGCGACAACCCCGCGCGCGTGGGTGTGCTTGTTTCCAATGTGGACTTTCAGGCTGGCGCGTTCGATATGGCCAGCGCAGAAAAATTCTGCCGCATGCTGGTTGAGTGTGCTGAACAACACCTGCCGGTGATCTGTTTTGTCTCTTCCGGTGGGATGCAAACGAAAGAGGGTGCTGGTGCGCTGTTTTCGATGGCAGCGGTCAACGATCGTATTACCCGCTTCGTGCGGGATCATGACCTGCCCGTGATTGTCTTTGGTTATGGCGACTGTACGGGTGGTGCACAGGCCAGCTTTGTCACGCATCCACTTGTGCAGACCTATTATTTTTCGGGGACCAGCATGCCTTTTGCGGGTCAGTTGGTGGTGCCATCAAATTTGCCGCTGAACTCTATTTTGTCCAACTATCTGTCCGCCAGCGACGGCGCCATGCAGGGCCTTGTACAGCATCCGTTTTAT
>JBCCUW010000642.1:0-1967 GCA_039196385.1 Pseudomonadota bacterium | reverse complement strand
GGGCAGAGCAGATCTGATGTCATATAGCAGAAAACCGGTCAGGTGGCGCCTTGTGGCTGCGTTTACTCTGATCGAAATGTTGCTGGCCATGACGGTCATTGCGGTGGTGGGGATTACCATCAGTTCTGCGGTGGGCGGTGTAGCGAGCCAGACCTATACCCTGGAACGGCGCACCATGGCCCACTGGGTGGGGCAGAACCAATTGCATCGCATTCGTATCAATCAGCGCCGGGTGCAGCCCGATGGCAGCTCACCTGGGCTGCGGGCAAAAGACACCACCCGCGTATTTATGGGCGAACGGGATTGGGAGATATTGACCACGGTGACCAGTACCGACCTGCCCACCATGCAACGGGTGGAGGTTGATGTTTATGAGCTGCAGGACGGCGAGCGGGTAGGCCCCTTCGACCACCAGGTGGCGTTCGTGGGCAGGAACTGACGATGGTCCGCCTCACGATGGTCCGCCTCACGATGGTCCGCCTAACGAGGGTTCGCCTGACGGGTCGTGTCATCCCTAGCCCCCGACGTCAGCGCGGCTTTACTTTGCTGGAAATACTGGTGGCGTTTCTGATATTTGCCATCATCGGTGCGGTCAGCAGCCAACTGTTATCCCAGACCATTGATGCCAATGAAGATCTCAGTCAACGGGGCACGCGACTGAATGATGCCCATCGGGCCATGCAGATTATGCAGCGTGATGTGATGCAGTTGGCCAGCCGCCCAATTCGCGATCAATTTGGCGATCAGCAAAGACCGCTGCTCATTGGCAATGACGGGGTGATCGAATTCACCCGGCTCGGCTGGCGCAACCCGCTGCAACAGCCACGCGCGGAACTCCAGCGGGTTGCTTACCTTCTGCAGGACAACAAGCTGGTCCGCGGTTATTGGCCGGTGTTAGACCGCGCTCAAGATACTGAACCGGCGTACCAGACGCTGCTATCAGAGGTGGAACGTGTTGAGTTTTTTGCGCTGGACATCAGTGGCAATGAATATGCTTTCTGGCCGCCACCCGGATACGCGCCCACTAATCCGGACACGCAACTGGGTGGTATTGTTCTGCGCATCGAAATGGCGCCCTTTGGGGTGATCGAGCGGATCTGGGAGGTACCTAACCTTGAGTACCTTTGATCAGGTGAGGCAACAGACCGGTGTGGCACTCATCTCTGTCCTGCTGATCGTGGCGATCCTTATGGCGGTGGCCAGCCGTTTGCTGGCCAGCCACAACCTTGTGATTAATCAGCACCAGAACACCTTTGAACAGAATCAGGCGCTACATTACGCCTTGGGAGCAGAAACGCTGGCCAGTCAGGCGCTGGCCGAAGACCAGAAGGTAAGCGATACGGATCATCTGGGTGAAGTCTGGGCGCAACAGATAATGCCTTTTGAACTGGATGAAGGCGGCGTTCTAGAAGCCCAACTCAGCGATATGCAATCCTGTTTCAATTTAAACAATCTCGCTAACGAAGACTTCACCGAACATCTGTCCAGCGCCAAGCGCCTGCTACAGAACCTCGGCCTGCCGGAAGAGTTTGCCGACGCCTGGAAAGACTGGGTGGACAGCAACCAGGAAGTCACTGACTTTGGTGCGGAAGACTCGGAATATCTATTAGCCCAGCCGCCACATCGTACCCCTAATGGGCCAGCGGGGCACATTTCCGAGCTGGCGCTGCTGCAGAATCTCACACCGGAACAATACGCCGAACTGCTCCCCCACGTATGTGTTCTGCCCGCGCGCAGCACCAAGATCAATGTGAATACCGCCAGTTCGCACACCCTGGCCGCGTGGATACCTAACGCGGACCTGGGCAGGCTGGAGAGCCTCGTGCTGGCGGAACGCAACTATGAAGATGTCGCTGACTTTCTCAACGACATTGGCGCAAATTCCCCGGATGTGATCGAAGTTGCGAGTGAACATCTGTCCGTGCAGAGTGAGTATTTCCAGCTCCACGCTCAGGCCCAGGTGGGCG
>JBCCUW010000641.1:0-1967 GCA_039196385.1 Pseudomonadota bacterium | reverse complement strand
GGGAACAAGTGTTTAGAACGTGTATTCCAGGGTCATGCCTACGCGATCACGCTCAGCAAACTGGCCAAAAGGTCCAAGCTCGTTGCCGCTGAATCCATCGTACACCAGGCTGACCGTGGCGTGATCGGACAGTGCATAGCTCACCCGTCCACGGGTCAGAGCATCGTCATAACGCAGGGAAGTGTAGTAACGCACTTCTGCGGTCAGGGTCTCATAAAGAAACTGCTTGCGAACAAATACTGTAACAATCTCGTCCACCTGGGGGCGAACTAACTCGTCGGGTGCGTTTTGTACTTCGTCGCGCAGGTACTGGACGTTGACAAAAATATCCCAGGGCGCAGCGTAGTCGATACCGATGGCGCCGCGCCACTGATCCAGCTGCAGCACATCCAGATCTGTACCAGTGTTGGTGTTGAACCACTTGTCCGGGGTAAAGCTGATTTCGCCGCGAAACGCAAACTTGCCAACTGAACCGGCAGCGGCCAGACCGTACAGTTCCCGGCGTTCGTGATAAATCTCAATCACGGGTCCAGCCGGGGTCTGGGCAAAGCGCCCCAGCGGTTCAAAGTCGTCTGCACTCAAGGCCACCAATTGGACATCAAAGCCGCCCACATAACGTGAAATGCGCAGTCCTGCGGTGCCGCGATTGTCTTCCGAACCGCTGTAGGTCTGTGGCAGCGGGCTTGGGCCGCTCAGACCCAGCCGATAGCGCGGTGCTGTCAGCGCGTAAAAGGCATCCTCTGGCGGCAGGTAGTGGGTTGTGGTGTCGGCGGACAGCGCCGCTTCAATTCGCCAGCCAGCGACTGAATAGTCCAGATAAGCACTCCACAGGCTGATCCGCGATACGTCGAAGTCTGCCAGAATAAACTCTTCGAAGCTTTGCGGATTGAGCGCGTCCAAAACTTTGAGGCCGTCCAGTTCGCCCCACACGATTTGTTGTTTACCCAGACGCAGAAGGCCATCGGGAAGCGCCAGCTCCAGATAGACGTCTAACGCCTCGATAGAGGCGCGTTCGTTTATTATGTGGGGGCGCGTAGCGCCATCATAATTGTTCAGGTTAGGCTCGCCAGGATCCAGGCGATCCTGTTGCTCGAGAATCAGCCGCCCGGACAGGCGCGCACTTAACTGTTCGGTCAGCTGGAGATCCCATTCCGGTTGGATAATGCCCAGCAGGGCCAGGGATTCGTTGGATGATGTGTCGTACTGATAAGAAAACAGTGTGTCGACACGGATGTTTTCCAGCTCAACGGCAACGGCGCTGCTGATGCATGCCAGGCTGCTGAAGAGTAGCAGTAAACGCAGCACTACCATTGTCGAGGTAGACCCCGGGTCAACTCCTGGGCTGCAAACAGATTAGCGCCCAATTGTTCGGGGTGTTCCACCTGGATGTATTCGAACAATGTGGTGTGACCGGAGCGGTGGTTGCTTGCCTGGATAGTCGTGGGGGTCCAGTAGTTATCTACCTTCTTCAAACCATCCACAACCACGGTTTTCAGTGGTTTGTCTTTGACGTCGAAAAATTCGATTTTCAATGGGAACCACGTCTGCTCATCGACGATGGCTGAAAATCTCCCGTAACCGAGTTGTCGGGCGACTTTTTTGGATACAGGCAGGCCGCTGATTTTATGTGCTGGTCGACTGGCGTAGTCCACCTTGTCTGCATAGGTGAAGTTGTAATCCTGCAGATTGAATTTAAGGTCTGATTGCATGTCTTCGAAAGTAAAGTCGGTACCGAGGAAGTAGTCACCCCGGCTTGAGGCCGGTATCCGCCGCACCTTGCCCACTGCCGGAATGTACAGCCACCTTTCGTCGCTGCGGGTTACCTGCAGGTAGTCCTTGCTGAGAAAGGTCAGTTCACGAACCGCTTTTGGCGCCAGGTAGGTGATTCTCGTTGAGCGTACCTGGGCACCCGTTTTGCGCAGGATTAACGCTTCACGATTGCGCACCCGGCCGCGTTTATCCGTGAG
>JBCCUW010000640.1:0-1973 GCA_039196385.1 Pseudomonadota bacterium | reverse complement strand
CGCCGTTCACGGCGTGGGTCGTCCAGACTGCGACCCTCATGAATACAAACCCTGGTTTCGTGTGCCTCAAAATCGTCCTGGTGGGCAAAACACACATCGTTTGTCGCAACCACCCCGACCTGTAACGCGCTGGCGGCAGCCAGCAGGGCCATGTTCACGCGCTCCTCACCAGGACGGGCAGTGCGCGTCAATTCCAGATAATAGCGATCGCCAAAGCAGTTCTGCCAGCGTTGAATGCGCTCCTGCAGAGCGGCTTGATCCGCACCCTGCGCCAGTTGCCATAAGTGCCCGTGCATTCCACCAGACAATACAATTAAGCCGTCGCTATGCGCAAAAATTTCATCTTCCTGCAGCACCCCCCGCAGCGGCGCTTCGGTAAACCCTGTGGATACCAGGTGGATCAGATTCTTGTAACCGTGGTTGTTCATGGCCAGCAGAACCAGTCGTTCCGCGGGGCTGTCGCCGGTCTGTACCTGCACCTCAGCACCCAGCACTGGCTTAATGCCACGACTGCACGCACTTTCGTAGAACTTAACCAGCGCAAACAGATTACCCGCGTCAGTCAAACCGACTGCCGGCATGTGTTGCGCTGCAATCTGGCTCAACAGGGGTTTCATCTTCAGCAGGCCGTCTTTCAGCGAAAACTCGCTGTGCACATGCAGATGAATAAACTCGGGGCGCTCGGTTTGTGACATTAAGCGCCCGCCATATTCAGCGTGGTTTGGCGGGGCGCCAGCCCAGCAACTTCGCGCACCGGTGCAAAACTCTGTCGATGCACCGGTGTGGCCCCTGATTGCTGCAGTGCCTGAAAGTGCGCACGGGTGGGATAACCCATATTGCTGGCGAAACCGTACCCGGGATATTGCATATCCAGGGCAGTCATATGCGCGTCCCGATGCACTTTGGCCAAAATAGATGCGGCGCTGATGGCCGGCATCCGCAGATCACCTTTGACGACCGCAATGCAGGGTTGGGCAAACTGTGGCGTTTTGTTGCCGTCGACAAATACCACCCCCGGGGACACGGCCAGCTGTGCAACTGCACGCTGCATCGCCAAGTGACTGGCGCGCAGAATATTCAACCGATCAATTTCATCTTCATCAGCGCTGCCGATGGACCAGCACAAGGCCTGTTCGCGGATTTGCGCGGATAGAGCTTCACGTTTCTTGCGGGTCAGCTTTTTCGAGTCCGTGAGCCCCGCGATGGGTCGGTTGCTGTCGAGCACCACCGCAGCAGCAACCACAGGACCCGCCAGCGGGCCAATACCGACCTCATCCACACCCACTTGATCACGATAACACCAGGGGTCCAGCGGCCAGCCCGGGCCATCAATTGTTTTGGCAAGGTTATTGTTTTGCTGGCGGGGTGAACTGAGCACCGATGAACACACGCCTCGTTTATCGTTTGCGGTCGAATCTGGAGGACAATAAGCCTAACACGGCCGCGGCTGCCTTGGCATCCGCTCCTTGGCGCAATTCGTCATGCAGGGCCGCAAACTGCCTGCGCAGTGGGCTATCTGCTGCCGCTTCGCGAGCCTGCACCGCAAGCTCTGCCGCCAACGCGGAGGCGCTTGCTGCATCCTGTAGCAGTTCCGGTACCAGTGGCTGATCCGCGAGAATATTGGGTAACGCCACATAGGGTGTGCGCACCACCCGGCGGGCAATCTGGTACGTCAATCCACCCAACTTGTAACTGACCACCATGGCCCGCCCGACAAGCATGGCTTCGAGCGTACTTGTCCCGGACTTGACCAGAACCAGATCTGCCGCAATCAACGCCTGGCGCGCGTTACCCTCATAAACAACCACGTTGTTCAGGCCGGCATCCTGGATTGCCTGCTCAATGCGCGCCCTCAATGTCTCACGCAGGCACGGGATTACAATCATTGTGGGTTCATGCTGCCGACTGAATAAGGCAGCCGCGCCCAGGAACTCATCTATCATGAGCGCCACTTCACTCATCCTGCTACCTGG
>JBCCUW010000639.1:0-1980 GCA_039196385.1 Pseudomonadota bacterium | reverse complement strand
TGTGCCATCGTGGTGCGCCTTGGTAACGTGTTGCGCTACGTTGGTGCATCGATCGCCGTTGAGTCAGCACATTATCTGTACGCAACGAGGCGCGTGGGCTCAACAGCTGACCCTGTGCGGTCGGTGGTCAGTTGTGGCGCGCTAATTGCTTGAGCTGTTTTTTGAAAGAGTTCTTTTTTGAAAGAGTTCTTTTTTGGAAGAGTTCTTCTCTGGAAATAAGGTTTTCACAGGTTAGGTGCCGGAATAGATATTGTAAATTGGCTCGATCGATACTTTGCTGTGAGTGCGCAAGGGTCGAGTATCAAAACCGAAGTAACCGCCGGTCTGACAACCTTTATGGCCATGGCCTACATTGTGGTGGTGAATCCCGGCATCCTCTCCGAAACCGGCATGGATTTTGGTGCTGTATTTGTGGCCACTTGTCTCGCCGCAGCGTTTGGAACGCTGGTGATGGGGTTGGTGGCTAATTACCCTGTGGCCCTGGCGCCGGGTATGGGTCAGAACGCTTTTTTTGCTTACACCATTGTACTTGCGGGTGGTTATGCGTGGCAGACCGCCCTGGGCGCTGTGTTTTTATCCGGGGTTCTGTTCATCCTGATCAGTGTGTTTCCAGTGCGCGAGTGGGTGATTAATGCGATACCGCGCAATCTCAAGCTTGGCATATCTGCTGGTATCGGCTTGTTTTTGGCGACAATTGGACTGCAAAATGCGGGCATTGTTGTGCCCAGCCCGGCGACTATGGTGACGTTCGGGGATCTCACGGGGTTTGCGCCCTTGGCGGCCATTGCGGGTTTTGTATTGATTGCCGCGCTGACCTTCAGGCGCGTCCCCGGCGCGGTGCTGATTGGTATGCTGGCGGTTGCCGCTGCGGGTTGGTTGAGTGGCCACGCGCCGTTCGCCGGGGTGCTCGCAGAACCGCCTTCCGTCACCCCTGTATTGCTGCAACTTGACATTGTCGGTGCGCTGAACCTGGCGATGTTGACCGTGGTTCTGTCCCTGCTGCTGGTGGATGTTTTTGATACGGCCGGCACTTTGGTTGGGGTTGCCACACGCAGTGGCATGATTGATCAGAACGGCCACATTCCCCGGTTGCGTCAGGCGTTACTGGCAGATTCGTCGGCCACGTTTACGGGTGCGTTGATCGGTACCTCGTCTACCACCAGCTATCTGGAAAGCGCCGCGGGGGTTGAGAGTGGCGGGCGCACCGGTTTAACCGCTGTTGTGGTTGCCGCATTGTTCCTGCTGTGTCTGCTGTTGTCACCGCTGGCGCAGAGTGTGCCCGCTTATGCCTCCGCTGCGGCACTGTTGTTTGTCGCAACGGCGATGACCCGTGCAGTGGCTGATGTGGAATGGGACGACATGACAGAAGCTGCCCCTGCGGTCATCACGGCGCTTTCCATACCGCTGTCGTTTTCCATTGCCGATGGCATTGGCCTGGGATTTGTCTGTTATGCGCTGATCAAATTATGCGCCGGGGCGGGGCGGCAATGTCCACCAGCAGTTTACGTGTTGGCGCTACTGTTTGTGGTCAAGTTTGTCCTGCTGTGACCTGGTGCTGCAAAGCGCTTCAATTCGCTTGCAGCAGTTGTATGGCGAGGTTGTTATGCTCGTGCACCAGTGCGTCTAGATCCACGTTAGCCAACTCACCGCCAACAACCTGCCAATGGCCATTAACCATGACGCGGCTGGCGCGATGCGCACCGCTCAGGATAAGTCCGGCCAGCGGATCTTCGACCCCGCTGAACCTGGGTTCGGTTAACTCAAACAGCGCCAAGTCAGCAGCTGCACCAATTTGCAGATGACCCAGTTCGGGGCGGCGCAGCACCCGCGCGCCCCCCACTGTGGCCCAATTCAAGGCGACCTCATGTGACAGTGGTTGCGTGGTCTGACCAACCCGCTGCAGCAGCATCGCCTGCCGGACTTCCTGAATCAGATTGGAGCAGTCATTGGAGGCGGATCCATCGACGCCAAGCGAAACTG
>JBCCUW010000638.1:0-1986 GCA_039196385.1 Pseudomonadota bacterium | reverse complement strand
GGCGTTCACTCATATGAAACTCTTCTTTGACACGCAACATACCGGGGCGGTGGTTCTCTGAAGAGGCAATAACAACCGCATGCCGGGGTGAACCCAGCCCAACATCCCAACGGTCAATTTCTTCACCCGCTGCGCCGCCACCCTGGTTGCCAAAGTCCCCCCAGATTTCATCCTGCGGATCCACGCCTTCCAGAATGAACGCCACCCGGGCGTCCAGCGCGCCAGGCGCGGGACGATAATAGGTACCGCCGTCAAAACCTTGTGCGGCAAAGCCAATGCCCACCAGTTCGTTGGGCGGCTTGCCTAACCGACGCCACAAACCTCCGTATTCGCCGCCAAACTGATGGTAGTACTCGCCCGGTTGAGCCATCCACGCGCGGGTACCATCTTCAGCCCGGCGCACTTCCATAATGGCAGGATTATCCGGTTGAAACGCAACGCGCCAGTAAAAACCGTTGCCACCCATGTACATCAGGCGGCCACCCTCGCTGAGCCAGCTGACCAGACCATTGCGCATCTCAGTAGAATAATATTCCGGATGGGTACCGGTGATGACAGCCTGATACCCGGACAAAGCCGCCGACCCTTCCAGATGCAGGTCTTCATCGGTAAGCACATCGAACGGCTCATCAAGATCATCCAACCAGGCTGTCAGATGAGTATCCGCATTAAACGCCCAAGTGATGGTTTTGGGTTTCATATTCAACACCGGCCGCAGCCGCGAAGAATAGTGCACACCACTGCCATCAGCATGGTATTCGTACATACTGAAGCCGACCTCCGGATGCGTCGCTAGAAAGGCATCGTTGGCGTGATGCAACGTAGGTTTGCCAAAAATTTCAGTACTCACCCCCAGGCGCTGATTGGCGTACGCCAGATAACTGGCCGTGGGCACCAGATACGCCAGCTTCGCCCGCGCCGCATTGTTCGCCGGCCGGACAAAAAAGGGCATATAGTCTTCACTGGCATCAGCACTGCCTGCATTAATCTCCACCTTCAGTGCGTACTGTCCACTCGGCAGGGACTCAGGTGTCTGCCACACCAGTGAGTCCTGCCAATCGGCGTTGGTCAGATCGTCCGCGTGGAAGTGGATAGCAGCATATTGCTCCGGGGCAAGGGCGTAGCTCTGTTGGGAGCCATCCCAACCATAACCACATACGCCGCGGGTTGGATTCTGAAACAGTTGTCCATGGCGCGCATGGCCAGATACATCCACGACAATTTGAGATTCTATATCCTGGGCAAAATCCCAGGCGGCAACAGTTTCGTCGACAGAACGTAAACGCGGTGCCTGCAAACGCCCATTAAAGTGTGCTTGTCCTGGGGCGCTGGCCGCCAGGTATACATCCCCCGCAGCAATCTGCAGCGGCTTTTCCAATCGGTCCAGAGAGGCCACCGCAGTCTGACCTGGCTCTGCTGGTCCGAGCGCAAACTGCTCAACTTCCAGTTGTACTTGGTAACCAAAAGTTAACCTGAGGTGGTGCCAGCGCCGGGTCTGCACACGCCACGCCAGATGCAATTCACCCTCCTGCCACTGCGCATAGAAGCCGTCGTCACCCACGGTAAGTGTCAGCCCGGCCAGTTTAATCAGCGTTTGTCGTTGGCCGCGCGGTAACAGGGTTGGATAACAGTACAGTTCGAGTGCACCCTCAGGCACCGCTGGCATATCGGGAATAAAACCATACGAACCCATGATCAGAGGCTGGTGCGATACAGCAACAGGTCCGTTCACTTCCGCCTGCACGGGTCTTTCAATTAATCCCGTGCCGTGCGGACGATCGTCACCACTGATCAACTGCACCACTTGCGCATGCACATCCCCGGCAGCATAGCGGCTCAGTTTGAAGTGCACAGCCTCCCCCGCACGCAGCGACCAGGGCACACAATAGCCAACAATATCTTTACGAAAACCATCCGGTAACACATGGCCATCAGGCGCCAATGGCTTCACCCTCTAAAGTGATGCGATGCATGAGCCGCCGGTGG
>JBCCUW010000637.1:0-1992 GCA_039196385.1 Pseudomonadota bacterium | reverse complement strand
GTTTATCAGGGTGGGGTAAACGAATTTGGCTGGCTGACCGGCACACAGATGATTGACGGCCTGGCACTGGGTGAAACCACACCGGGGCCGTTGATTATGGTTGTGGCTTTTGTTGGGTTTGTCGGCGGCTGGACAACCCAGGTGTTCGGGCCGGACAGTCTGGTGAGTGCGGGAATTGCGGGTGCCGGGGTGGCTACCGTGTTTACGTTCCTACCTTCTTTTCTATTTATCTTTATCGGTGGTCCGGTGGTTGAAGCAACGCGTCGTGAAATGAAACTGACGGCACCGCTCACCAGCATCACAGCGGCGGTGGTGGGGGTGATACTGAACCTGGCGCTGTTTTTTGCCTGGCATGTTTTATGGCCGGCGGCCAGTCCGACGAATCTGTTTGCCGGCCCGTTTGACTGGTTTTCTCTGTTGCTCATGCTGGCGGCGATGCTGGTGTTGTGGCGCAAACCTGGGGCGATTATTCCGGTGATTTGTGGTGCTGCCGTTGGTGGGCTTGTTTTTACCCTGCTCGTTTGATTGGCGGTAGCTGCGGGTTGTTTTGTTAAGCGCCAAAAACCTCCATAATTCCTGGGCTTCAAGAGGGGCACCAAGAGGGGTACCAAGAGGTGCGCTAAGAGGAGCGCCAAGAGGAGCGCTGAAATAGGCACGAAGGGGGCACTATGAAGTTAGCGATTGAGATTGGCATGGCGCAGTCTGACAACCTGGCCCAACTCACAGAATGGGTGCAGTTTGCAGAAAAACTGGGCGTGGACATGGCATTTTCGGCAGAAGCCTGGTGGAGTGATGCCGTCACCCCGTTGGCGTATCTTGCGGATAAAACTGGACGTATCAAACTCGCCACTGGCATCATGCAAACCACGGCACGCACGCCGGCCATGACGGCAATGACGGCACTCACATTGCATGACATGACCGGGGGCCGATTTATCCTTGGCCTCGGCGCCAGCGGACCGCAGGTCGTCGAAGGGCTGCATGGCGTGCGCTACAAGGCACCGCTCAGCCGCCTGCGTGAGACAGTCGAAATCTGCCGCATGGTGTTTGCCGGAGAAAAGGTGCGCTACGACGGCAAAGTTTTCCAACTGCCACTACCTGACAGTGAAGGCAAACCCATTCGCATTGCGCATGATCCGACGGACGTACCCGTTTATCTGGCCACCTTAGGGCCGAACGCGCTGCGTTATACCGGCGCGGCTGCCAACGGCTGGCTGGGAACGTCGTTTTCGCCGGACAATCCCCATGCCCACCTGGACTACCTCGAAGCTGGCGCCGCAGAAGCCGGTCGCCCTTTGAGTGATCTCGACATGTGTGTGTCGGTGCGCGTGGAAATTGGTGACGATGTTGATGCGATGATCGCGCGACGCAAGCAGGGGGTGGCGTTCAACATGGGTGGCATGGGTTCCGCGCAAACCAATTTTTACAATGATGCATTTCAACGGGCGGGTTTCGCTGAGGATGCTAAGGCCATTCAGGCTTTGTGGCTGGCGGGTCAACGGGATGCTGCAGCTGAGCGGGTTCCGGACGCCATGGTCACGGAGTTTCAGGCTCTGGGCACCGCTGAGATGGTCAAAGCCAGACTGCGCAAGTACAGTGAGGTGGGGGTAAGCACACTCAAGCTGGGACTGGACAGCGCAGGTCCAATTGGACCCAAGCGCTATGCCTTACTGGAACAGATTGTTGACCTGGTGCGAGATTTCTAGGGAGGATCCGGATGAAGTTATACATGGTGCCGCTGGCGCCGAATCCAACTAAAGTGATGTTGTACATCGCCGAGCGCGAAGTGCTGGGTACCCAGATGGGTATTGAACAGATTGTGGTCAACACCGTTAAGGGACGTCATAAGGAGCCGGAGCATATCGCGCGTAACCCGTTTGGTACCGTGCCAGCGCTGGAACTCGACGACGGGACGTTTCTGGTGGAATCCCTGGCCATTATCGAATATCTGGAAGACAAGTTTCCGGATGGGGCGTTGCTGGGCAGCAATGC
>JBCCUW010000636.1:0-2001 GCA_039196385.1 Pseudomonadota bacterium | reverse complement strand
TGTACCGCAGTAACCCGGATCAAATGCAAAGTTTAGAGATGGGGGTACTTGAAGATCAGGTGGTTGACCACATATTGTCATTAGCCGCGGTTGAAAACCTCGATTCCAACTACGAAGAAGTCATCAGCGGCCGGGCCATTGCGCCGCCGGAAGCAGAAGACGCGGATACTGAGGCGAGTTCCGAAGCGGGCGCCGAGGTATTAGAAGCGGAAGCGGCTGATGCCGACGAGACGGGCGCAGAAGCGGACAAATAGACACCAGTCAACACCATACAGACGCGTAAACAGGCGGATATCTGCTACAACTTAAGTTTCATACAACCAGCTTTAAACTGACCCCTGGTGCTCAACCTGATGTTGAGTCCAGCCAACGGAGAATTGCATGACAGACATACGTGACCCACGACTGACACCAACGCAGAATCTGGGCATGGTGCCCATGGTGGTGGAACAATCTGCCCGGGGTGAGCGCGCGTACGATATTTATTCGCGTCTGCTGAAAGACCGTATTGTCTTTCTGGTCGGGCCTGTCGAAGATCACATGGCCAACCTGATTGTTGCTCAGCTGCTCTTTCTGGAGTCGGAGAATCCCGACAAAGATATTCACCTGTACATCAACTCGCCTGGGGGCTCTGTGACGGCGGGCATGTCGATTTACGACACCATGCAGTTCATCCGCCCCAATGTCAGCACGCTGTGCGTAGGCCAGGCGGCCAGCATGGGCGCGTTTCTGCTCGCAGCGGGCCATCCGGGTAAACGTTTGGCGCTACCCAATTCCCGCATGATGCTGCATCAACCCAGCGGCGGTTCGCGCGGGGTGGCCGCAGATATCGAAATACAGGCGCAGGAAATTTTACTCATGCGCGAACGGCTTAACCGGATTATTGCGGAGCACACGGGCCAGGATGTGACCCGCGTCGCTAAAGACACTGACCGGGATTTCTGGATGAGTCCAGATGAAGCGCTGGAATATGGATTGGTCGATCGGGTCCAGCAAACCCGCTCCAGCATGGCGGCCGACAACGGCTGACCAGAGGGCTCAGACCCGCAAACTGTTTACACTTCAGGCTTGCAATAAATTGCTATAGCAAGCAATGTATAGGCTGTCGGGTTGTGCGTGCTGTGCGCGTAAGACTCCGGAAATGTCTGGTATTGGTGATTCATTTCAGCGATACAAACAGGCCAGGCTGATCCGGCATAAATAACTAGTAAGCTAACTGATTGTTCATACCCGACCGCAGACGATCAAAGACAGAGGAATCTTAATGTCCGACGACACTGGCAAAGGCGAGGATTCAAGCAAACTCCTTTACTGCTCATTTTGTGGCAAGAGCCAACACGAAGTGCGCAAGTTGATTGCTGGTCCATCCGTGTTTATTTGCGATGAATGTGTGGAGTTGTGTAACGACATCATTCGTGAGGAGGTGTCGGAAACGGCGCAACCTGGTGAGTCAAGTAAACTGCCTGTTCCCCAGGAAATTAAGAACATTCTCGATGAGTACGTCATTGGCCAGGAGCATGCCAAAAAAGTACTGTCGGTGGCTGTCTATAATCACTACAAACGCCTGAACTACAACGGCAAGAAAGATGATGTAGAGCTATCTAAATCAAATATCTTGCTTATTGGCCCAACGGGTAGCGGTAAAACGCTGCTGGCAGAGACACTGGCCAGACTTCTGGATGTCCCATTCACGATCGCAGACGCAACCACGCTGACAGAAGCGGGGTATGTGGGCGAAGACGTTGAGAACATCATTCAGAAACTGCTGCAGAAGTGTGACTACGACGTTGATCGCGCTCAGGTTGGTATCGTGTACATTGATGAAATTGACAAAATTTCACGTAAGTCCGATAACCCTTCAATCACCCGCGATGTTTCCGGTGAAGGTGTACAGCAGGCCCTGCTCAAGCTCATTGAGGGCACCGTGGCGTCAGTACCCCCTCAGGGTGGGCGCAAGCACCCGCAGCAGGAGTTCCTGCAGGTTGATACGACCAACATCCT
>JBCCUW010000635.1:0-2009 GCA_039196385.1 Pseudomonadota bacterium | reverse complement strand
GGGTGCTAAAGTAGCGCTGATTGAGCGACATAGAATGGGCGGCGATTGTTTGAATGTCGGCTGTATGCCCTCCAAATCTCTCCTGGAGTTCACCAAGTATTATCCTACCGACTTTGCCGGCGCTTTTAACCATCTGCGCCAGGTGCGCGCAGAGATTGCCCCACACGATTCAGTGGCGCGTTATTCGGAACAGGGCATAGACGTGTTCCTGGGTGACGCCCGGTTTAACGACAACGGCGACATTACGGTGGGTGATACCGTGTTGAACGCGCGCCGCGTAGCAATCTGTACCGGTGCCCGTGCGGCAATTCCCCCGATTCCGGGCCTGCGCGAAAGTGAGCCGCACACCAATGAGAGTATCTTTGATATCACGGAGCAGCCTGCTTCTATTGGCATTCTAGGCGCTGGAGCGATCGGCTGTGAGTTGGCCCTGGTGTTTGCGCGCCTGGGTGTGGAGGTGCACCTGTTTGAACTCGCCGAGCGGATTCTCCCGTTGGAGATTCCTGAGGCCAGCGCCCAGGTTGCCCAGGCGTTGCAACAAGCTGGCGTGCAGCTCCACGTGGGTGCCGGAGTCAGTCAGGTAAACAAGGTGGCCGACGGATATGAAATTTCTGCTGGTGAGGAACAATTCGCCACGGAACTGCTCATGGTCGCCCTGGGCCGCACCCCGAATACGGATAGTTTGAATCTGTCCGCCGCGGGTGTCGAACTTGATCAGCGTGGATCGATTATCACCGATGCCAAGTTACGCACCACAAACAAGCGGGTATACGCCGCCGGCGACTGCACAGCAGCACTTCAGTTTACCCATCACGCAGACGCGCAAGCCCGTGCGCTGGTACAGAATTGTCTGTTTGCACCCACAGCCAAAGTTGATGGACTGGTTGTACCCCACTGTACGTACACAAAACCCGAAGTGGCGTCGGTGGGCCCGGGTCCTGAACAATTGCAGGCAGATGGGGTAGCTTACGATGAGTTTGAATTCGACTTCAGTGAACTCGACCGGGGTCGTGCGGAGCTGTCGGGTGGCGGGTTTGCGCGAGTTTACACTAAGCGCGGTAGCGATCAGATCCTGTCTGCCACCATTGTCGGGCATGATGCTGGTGAGCAGATTGCGCCCATTGTATTGATGATGAGCAATGGTCTGGGTTTGAGTGCGGCTGGCAAAACGCTGTTCAGTTACCCAACGCGTTCAGAGTACCTCAAGCGCCTTGCAGACGCTTATAACCGCACCCGGTTCACCCCGCGGGTAGCGGCCATCTTCAAAAGCTGGTTGGGATTCATTGGCTGATCGGAGGTTTGAGCGGGCCTTGTGGCATGCTGCGCCCCGTGCGAGTTTCCGGCGTGTTGGTGCCAGCGCCGCGCTGATCCTGATGGCTCTGATGGCGCTGACGGCCTGCAGCGAAGACAGACCCATCGAATTGCCCCTGCAGACCACCGCTTCGGTGCATGATTTTATGCTGTGGATGCTGGAACCGGCCGCTGAAGTGCTTTGGGATTCAGCCGGCTATGTCATCACCGCTGAAGGTGAACAGGACCTGCAACCCACAACACAGGCGGGCTGGGATCTCGTGCGCAACAACGCCACGGTGGTTGCGGAATCCGGCAATCTGCTGATGCTTGAAGGTTATCGCATCGACGAATCTGATTGGCTGGAATACGCGGCAGGGGTGGTACGCGCGGGTATCGCCGCGCGCGAGGCGGCCATTGCCCAGGATGCTGACGCGCTTTTCAAGGCGGGTGGCCAACTCTATAACGCCTGCCGGGCCTGTCACAATCGTTATGTCCAGGACTGATGCCTGTGCCGCATGAACCACCATCAACTCGTCGCGATGCGGGCCTTGCTGTAGTCACAAGCCTGTTTGTCGCGTTAGTTGTGCTGGTCGTGTTTATTCTGCCGGCTGAGCATAACCTAGACCCGCTGGGCACTGGGGAACTGCTCGGAATTAAGGGGATGGCGGGTTACCAGGTGAACGCCATCGTGATTCAGGATGCCGCATACAAAAGCG
>JBCCUW010000634.1:0-2012 GCA_039196385.1 Pseudomonadota bacterium | reverse complement strand
GTTTGTCGTCACTGCTGCCTTGTTCCAGTAGTACGCTGCCAGCCTGGACGCGTTTGGCGCCGACGCTACGGACTAGTTTTTCCAGCTCTTCTTTGTCTACTTTGCCGCGCAGCTCAAACAGGCGGTTAACCACCCCGCCAACGGTACGCAGGGCCACATAGCTATTGATAAACGCTCCGGCACCAGCGTTTTTGCTCAGCAGGCGGGCTATGGTTGCCCGCGGTATGGTCAGCAGTTCCGCTTTCGCGGATGCACGGACAGAAAACTCGTGCGGCATCTCGCGCAATGCAGCCAGTTCAGCAAAAACATCACCTGCCTTGCGTAAGCCCAGGCTGATTTCCTTGTTTTCCTCTTGCGTGAACAGGCGCACGCTGCCGGTTTTAATCACCTGCACGCCGGTACTGGGTGCTCCGGTTGCACACACGACATCGCCGAATTCGTACCAGTTGGATTCGGCATCCTCGGCAATTTCCGCAAGTTCGTCGCGTGAAAATGCAGAAAACATTTCTACGCTTGCGAGAAAATCCAAGTCGAGGTCTAGAGTACTGGATTCGGTAGCCATTGTGTTCCTTGGTGGTGTTAGCCGGCCGCGTTACGCAGCGGGTCGAGTGCCAGATCAATAAGACGGCGCTTACGCACCACAATTTCGGCGTTAGCGGTCATGCCGTAGCGCACCGGCGTCTGGATCTCGTTAACCAGGAAAAAATCCCGATCCAGCCGCACGCGGGCGGTATACACCATGCCCTTGGTGCGTTGATCCATCACGGTGGCTGGCGCAATGTGCTCCAACTCGCCTTCGATATGCCCATAACGCTGATAGGCGAATGCGTTTACCTTGATCTTGACGGGCATGCCTGGAGTCAGAAACGCGCGGTCGCGTTCGTTGATACGCACTTCCAGAACTTTGCGATCTTCCGAGGAAGCGATGGCCACAATGGGATCTTTGGTGTCGACAGTATTGCCCACCTGAGCCTGGGTCACCTGGGTGACGATGCCGTCTTCCGGCGCACGGATCAGCAGGAAGTTTTCGTCATCAATATCTTTGTACTGCACCTGGGCGGAAGATCGGGCCTTGGTTTTAGCCAGACGCAATTCAGTTTGTAGTGACTGCTCGCGTTCGGTCAGCTGCTGTACCATATTGTCGTATTGGCCCTGCAGTTGAACCAGGTTTTGTGACTTCTTCAGAATTTCTTCTTTCTTCTTCGCCGTTTCGTCACTCAGTGCTATCTCAAACTCGGACAACTCCACTTCAGCCAGCTGGTAATCAATTTCTTTTTCGCGCAGGAGTTTGGCTTTTTCTTCAATCTGATCGCCGGAAATGCCGCCGCCTCCCGGGGAGTCGAACAGGCGTTGATACTGGGCCAGCTCGCGCTCAGCGTGCAGACGCTCTTCATCTGCTTTGGCCAGTTTGGCCTGGGCCTTTTCGAGTTTCAGCGATTGGGTGACAGCCAGTTTGGCCAGGCCATCAGCAGAGTTGCGCTCGTAAGACTGCTCTTCATTAGCAATCTGCACCGACAGTGACTCGATTTGTGCTTCCATGGTTTTTTTGGCTGCCGGAAATGCATCAAGTTTGCGCTGAGCAGCCAGCATATGCTGGTATGCGGTGGTGGCCTGACCGGCCAGCTCAATGGCGGATGGTGAGTTGACCCGGGCCAACACGTCCCCCTTGGAAACCAGCATGCCCTCAGCAACAAAAATGTCCGCCAGCTGACCCTTCACGGGGACAAATACGCGCATCTCCTGCGACTCGGGTTTTACCGCACCCGGCGCTTGCACAATGGTGTCGAGGCGGCCAATAAACGACCAGATCACGGCGGCAAACAGAAAGCTGGCGAGTACCAATACCAGGCGCCGGATTAACTTTGAGGGTTCCATCGTCAGCACAGAGACCGCCTCTGCTGAATGATCCTCGGCAATCTGCCCGAGGCCTTTCTGATTTTTACTGTAAACAGGTGCCATAAGACGCCTCCGTGTGTAAGTCAGTTATTGAAGTTCAGGTAACAGTGCCAGCT
>JBCCUW010000633.1:0-2053 GCA_039196385.1 Pseudomonadota bacterium | reverse complement strand
CAGCCAGTCCGCATACCCGCCATAAACCCCCGCCCGGCCGTTCGGATGAAATTCTGCATCTTTCACATGGAACATCTTGATGCGCTCGTGATACAGGTCGATAAAGCTCAGGTAGTCGAGCTGCTGCAAAACAAAGTGACTGGGGTCGTAGAGAATATTGGCCCGCGGGTGCTGGCCAACGGCATCGAGAAAACGCTCGAACGTCACCCCATCGTGCAGGTCTTCACCCGGGTGTAGCTCGTAGCAGATATTCACCCCGGCCTCTTCGTGGGCATCCAGAATCGGGCGCCAACGGCGGGCCAGTTCAGCAAAGCCGTCTTCCACCAGGCCGGCAGCCCGTTGGGGCCAGGGATACACGTAGGGCCATAACAACGCCCCGGAAAATGAAGCTTCCTCCGTTAATCCCAAGTTGGCGCTGGCCCGGGCACACAGCGTCACCTGCTGCACGGCCCACTCGGTGCGGGCGTCGGGTTTACCACGTAATTCAGGCGGGGCAAAACTGTCAAACAGTTGGTTGTAAGCCGGATGCACCGCCACCAACTGGCCTTCCAGGTGGGTGGACAGCTCAGTGATCTGCACCCCACATTCCGCCACTGTGCCGCGCAACTCATCGCAGTAGGTTGGACTTTCCGCCGCCAGGGCCACATCAATGAATCGGGGATCGCCGATCGGCACCTGAATGCCTTCAAAGCCCAGGTCTGCGGCCCAGCCGGCCATGGCTTCGAGACTGTTGAACGGCGCTTCGTCGGCCATGAACTGCGCCAGAAATACCGCAGGTCCTTTGAGTGTCTGCATAATGCCCCCAGTCTGCAAAAGTCAGCTTACGCCACGTCGACCCACTGCGCACCGCGCGTTGAGCTTTCCACTACTTTTTCAATAAACTGCATGCCGCGCACACCATCCTCCAGGCCGGGATAGTCACCCGGTCCGAGCCCCTGCAACTCGCTGATAAATTCTTGATACAGTGTGGCCAGCGCTTCAATGTACCCCTCCGGATGGCCCGCCGGCAGGCGGGTGGGTGCCACAGCCGCCGTGCTGCCAGGACCGCCAGCACGGTGCACACGCAGCGGCTGGTCGAGCTCGTGCACCAGCAGGCTGTTGGCCTCAGCCTGGCGCCACTCTAAACTGCCGCGTTCCCCGTACACCGCCAGACTCAGATCGTTTTCACAGCCTACCGCGATCTGGCTCGCCGTGAGCACCCCTTTGGCACCGCCTGCAAATTGCAGCATGACGGTACCGTCATCATCGAGCGCCCGGTCTGGAACAAAGGTGTTCAGGTCTGCACACAGGCGCGTGATGGAGAGTCCGGTGACAAAGCTGAGCAGCTGTTCTGCATGGCTGCCGATGTCACCAAAACAGCCGGCGCCACCGGCTGTCTGCGGATCTGTGCGCCATTGCGCCTGCTTGTTATCCGGCTGCGCCTGCGCCAGCCAGCCTTGCAGATAACTGCACTGCACACGACGAATCGAGCCCAGGGTGCCCACCGCCACCAGCTGCCGTGCCGCGCGCACCATGGGATAGCCACTGTAATTGTAGGTCACAGCAAAGGGTACATGCTGGCGCTGCTGGAGGTCCCGCAGTTCCTCAGCTTGCTGCACCGACAGGCACAGCGGTTTATCACAGACCACCGCAAACCCTGATGCCAGCGCGGCCTGGGCCATGGGGAAATGCAGATGGTTGGGTGTGGCAATGATGACAAACTGCATGCGCTTGTCTGCCGGGCGCTCCTGCTCCCCCGCCAGCATGGCCTGATAACTGGCATAACATCGGTCGGCGGGTAGCTGATATTGCTCGACACCCGAGCGGCGCGCCCGTTCCGGGTCCGCAGAAAACGCTCCGCACACCAGTTCCGCCTGCCCGTCCAATTCAGCAGCCATTCGGTGAATGGGGCCAATAAAGGCACCCTCACCGCCGCCCACCAGACCGAAGCGTATTTTGCCCACCTGACTCATGGTTTCGTTGTTTCCTCGCTGTTTCAGGTTAGGATATCGCCTCCTCGATTGCGCAAAGCCACACCCCAGCCAAGATAGAGTCCAGTTATGCAGATTTCCGT
>JBCCUW010000632.1:0-2078 GCA_039196385.1 Pseudomonadota bacterium | reverse complement strand
GTCATCAACGGCAAACAGCTCAATGGCTCGCGCAATACCCGGGTGTTGTTGCGTGAGATTGGCGTTGATGCTCGAAAACTGCACCCGGGCGGCATTCATCTTGCCTGGCAAGCCCAGTTTGCGTGCTGCCAGAAATCCGTAGTAGTGACGCTGTTGCGCCAGAGTCAAAAAGTGCTGCTCAACGCCTGCCGGGCTGAGCTGCTCTTTTGCCCGGCCGCGCCAGTATTGCCATTGGGATTTGCTGCTCAGGCTGCTCGGCAGGCGTTCAATCCAGAATAGTGTTTCTTCCCACTCCTGCTGTCTTACGGCGGCCAGAGCCAGTAGTTCGATACTGTTGCCGGACACACCAAGCTTGCGAAACTGTGCTTCGGGGAAAGTGCCATCTGCAGCCTGACGCACTGCAATGTCTTCGCTGATGCGCAAACTTTGGGCCTCGGGGAATTGATGGCTGCGCGCATATTTACGCCAGGCCTGGGCTGCTTTGTCCGGGTCGCGGGCTGCCAGTCGGCTGAGCCCATGCGCGATAATCTGCCGATAGCGGTCATTGTCTGTCGCATAGTTCTGGTGTCGGCTGATCCGACTGGGACCGACATGTACGTTGTAATACGCAGTGGCTGCCGTCTTGTTCGCGCCGGTAAAGTAGCGCAGCAGGTAGCTGGCCAGGCTGCGTTGGTTCGCGACAATGGCTGCATGCAGTCGTTGCCAGGCAATATCCTGGTTGAAGTGTTTGCTGCTGCGCCACACGTCAAACAGGGGGTCGCAAGCTTTGGGTTGGGAGGTCGGCTGTAGCCACAGGTTGGTGGTTTGCTCCAGTGCCGCGGTTTTGCTGCCTGTGCCGTACAACGAGCGTAAATAGTAGCATTGCAACTCAGCGTTGCTGGTGGGTGTATAGTGTTTAAGAAAGGTCCGCCACTGTCGATTTTCTCCCAGCGTACGTAACCAACGGCGCAGCAGCAGACGGGTGGCGGGCAGTTCTGCGTTTGCCTCTGCAAATGCGAGAACATCACGCTGATCAGCTTGGCGGATACGGGCGTTGAGATAGTAGTATTCGAGATACGGCTTCAGTATATAACCATCGAGTTCTTTCAGGCTGCGGCGATAGGCAGCCATCTGACCAAGCCGGAGCTGTTCGCGCGCCTCCCTGAACTGATTGCGTTGGGAGAAATCCGTTGGCAACGCGAACGCAGACAGGCTGAGGCAGGCCAGCAGAAGGCCGCACACCGTCAGGGTGCAGAGGTCAGGCCGGCGGAGAAACGCAGTTGTGGCTGACTTATTCAGAATCACCCACACGTACTGCCAGGACATCACAGGTCGCGCCGTGCAGGACACCATTGGCGGTGGATCCGAGCAGAAGAGCCAGGCCGTGACGACCATGACTGCCGACCACGATCAGATCTGAACCTGCTTCATCAGCCACACGCTGTATTTCACTTTCTGGCCGACCAAATATCAGATGTTGCCGGTCGGAGGGAACCTTGAGGCGGCTGGCAAATTCACTCAGGTGCGATTTTGCCTGTTCCTGAATCTGTTCCTGGACGGACGACAGGTCCATCGGGACGTCGCCACCGTAGGCCAGACTGAGAGGTTCGATCACATGTACAATGTGCAATTCGGCGGAAAAGAGTTCCACGAGGGCCAGCGCGCGATCAGCAACCGCATTGGATTCCTCAGTAAGATCTACCGCCAGCATAATTCTTTTGTAGTTGGACATGTTACGCTCCGGGCGCTGTTTGGCGCGACGATACAACGACCGCGCCGCACCCTCAAGCAGCTTTGGGTGTTTTAACGGGAGGGGTGCATTGATATGACTTGGTTGATTCTGATTCTGGTTCTGGCCATGGTGATCGGGCCGGTGATGTATCTGGTGCCGAGTGCGCGTGACAAGCGCCTGGCTGAGTTGCGCAGCCAGGCAAGAATTGCGGGTCTCGGAGTCAAGCTGAGTACACTGCCGAAATTGGATCCCAGTGCGGATGAGCGGGTTTCCGCCGGCGGGGTGATTAAAGAAGCGGCTAATTCCTGTGTGGCTTACCAACTCCCGATTCAGGGCCAACTGCCGACTGTAACCCAATTTACCCTGC
>JBCCUW010000631.1:0-2094 GCA_039196385.1 Pseudomonadota bacterium | reverse complement strand
CCCTTGGAGACCGACCAGCGCGACCAGGGCTATTGCCCCTGCACATATATGTTTCAAGATGCTTCTCCGTTGTGCTTCTTATCAGCTGTCTCTTTGGCAATTAGTCTTAGAATCTAATGGCCGGTAACATCACTGTCCGTGACAAATTCCCACACGCCGGCCGATTTGCAAAGATTGTAGTTTGCCACGCCGCGCACACCCTTGTTGTTGACGTT
The DNA here is from genome assembly GCA_039196385.1 of Pseudomonadota bacterium. Classification (GTDB taxonomy): domain Bacteria; phylum Pseudomonadota; class Gammaproteobacteria; order Pseudomonadales; family Azotimanducaceae; genus UBA4421. The sequence goes on along the minus strand of JBCCUW010000631.1, from coordinate 1,879 downwards.
CAGGAACGCCATGCGTCTGCAGGGTCGACTGTCGTATTGAAACGACATAATCACTTTGACGGCGCCTTTGTTACCACTGTCTTCGTTGCGCCAGTTTACCTGCTCTCCGTCTGCGCCACTTTCCAATGTCTGCCTGGCGGTGGCTTTTAGGAGGTCCCAGTCGGCTTCGCTGAATTCGGTAACGGCGGCTTGCCGCAGCCAACCCCACATAGCAGTGGCATTGTGCGAAACCAGCAGGCAGGAAATGCATAAGAACATGGAGACGGTGCGGCGAATCATGGCTTCTCGCGGGTGTGAGTGAGTGGCCATATTAACTGAATCATACGAGGTGCCATAGCATGCTCGCTGATTCCGGGGCTGATTCCGGGGTCGATAGGCGAACGAAACGGGGCGCTCAAAGAGCGCCCCGTTTGGTGTAGGCCCGGCGGCCCTGACTCGTCTTAGTGGCGTTAGGCTGATGCCTTGACGTCTTATACTTTGACGTAGTGGTTCCAAGAGCTGTACTCGGTCTGCGTACGAGAACGCTTCCAGCCTTCGATGTAGTGGCGGTGCAGGTAACCGTCGTGGAACTTGATGCCACGGTAGTTAACGGACGTCCGCTTGTAGGCACCCCAAGAACCGGTGCTGATGAAAGAGTAACGCTTGTGCCATGCGCCGGCGCCTTGTACGGCGTTCATAGCTTGGCTGTCGAGGTCTTGAGAAACGGCTAAGTCAGTCAGTGCGATCATTGTAAAAGTCTCCGATGTTGAATGTGTTTGAAGCTAAATGCGCTTACACCTCAGGTATTGCAGTCGCCGTGCCAACTTTTTTGAAAGGTTATTTTTATTTCGCTAAATCATTGATATTTATAAAAAATATTCCTTTAGTTCGATAGTTTTCGTTTGTGCGGCGGTTACCCTATCAGGACTTTATGTTTGATCAAAGGTGACAGTTTGGTTCCTGTGTTGGTAGCGTGCATACACTGCTTGTCTGCAGTAAGCTAAGACGGTCGGGCAAAACTAACAGGGGAGCAGTTTATGGCTGATGTGGGGAACAAAAAGCTGTTTGAGAACGATCGCGTAGTGGTTTGGGAGTTGCTGCTGGAACCGGGAGAAAGTACCGGTGTGCATACACACAGGCATGACTACTTTTTCCAGGTGTTGGAAGGTTCGACGCTGCGCACGCTGACCAGCGATGGCGAGTCTCTGGGTGATTTTGACTTTGCTACAGAAAGTACTGTCTGGCTCGATAGTGACGGGGACGCCCTGGTGTTTGGTGACTCTCGGGTACCAGCGACCCATTCGGCGGTTAACGTGGGCGATCGTCGCTATCGTGAGATTCTGGTTGAGCTGAAATAGCCTGATTAGACATGCAGACCATATGCGCGCCAGGCGTTGCATAGAGTATTGCATATGTGCAACCAGGCGATATGCTGATCAACATTCATTTTGTGATGATCTGACGGAGGAATGATGGCGAAACTGGTAATCAAGGACCTACCTGCAGACGATACGCTCGATGCCGCTGCTATGCGCGAAATTGCTGGTGGATCAGCGTTGTTGAAACTGGTGAACGCGCCTAATGCGGCCCGCTACGGTAAGCACAAGCCTTATGACGAATCCACTCTGATCCGGGGTCTGGTACAAACCCGCAATCTGCGCGGTCTGTCTTAATGGATCTTGTGCGCATCAATGACGAAGTGCTGCGCAGTGATGACTTCGTCAAGCAGCTGAAATTGACGGGTCAGTACAATGAGCTGATGGAAGAACTGGTGGCGGAGAAAATCACCATTCACGCCGGTCGGCGCAGTGGCTTCAGCCCCGAGATTGAGGCTGTGCAGGCACGTGCTGACCAGATTCGCAGGGTGGTGGGTTTGCATCGCGCCGTAGATATGAATCGT
>JBCCUW010000630.1:0-2096 GCA_039196385.1 Pseudomonadota bacterium | reverse complement strand
GTCTGGGTGAGCAACAATCAACGCGTCGCAGGGGGCGATCGCCTGTTTGAGATTGACCCCTCGCAGTATCAGATTGCCGTTGATCGCGCCCGTTCTGATCTGGAGAACACTCAACGCCAGGTCAGCGCTGGAGATGCCAGTGTGGAAGCGGCTCGTGCCAAGCTGCGGGCGGCGCAAGCGAATCAATTGAAGACTGAACAGGACTTCAGTCGGCTGACGCGCCTGTACGAAGACGATCCGGGCACAATCTCAGTGCGTCGGCTGGAAGTATCCAAGGCCAATGTGGACCAGGCCAGGGCCCAGGTCAGTGCTGCCGAAGCAGATGTGCGCCGGGCCATTGAGCAGATGGGTGGCGAAGAGGATAACAATACGTTGTTAAAAACCGCGCTCACAGGCGTTGAGAAGGCGGAACTGGACCTCGCCAACACCACAGTGCGCGCATCTACTGATGGCATCATTACTAATCTGCGAGCTGAAGTGGGTCAGTTTGCCGGCACCGGCAACCCGGTGCTGACCCTGGTTGCTGTGGATGATGTCTGGGTGAATGCTGAATTTACGGAAAACAACTTAGGCCACGTACGCATCGGCTCACCGGTTGAGATCCTGTTCGACGTGTTGCCTGGTGAGGTGTTTGCAGGCCAGGTGCGTAGTATCGGAATTGGTGTGAGTGCCGGGCGGGAACCCCAACCGGGTACGCTACCCACCGTGCAGAACAGTCGTGACTGGTTAAGACAGTCGCAACGCTTTCCAGTGTTGATCGGATTTGATCCTGCTCAGCACCCTGAATTAAGGGCGCAGTTGCGTCTCGGCGGTCAGGCGTCCGTCATAGTCTATACCAGCGGGCATGGTTTTCTGGGCTGGCTTGGACGGTTGTTTATCCGGCTGAACAGCCTGTTGTCCTACGCCTACTGAGCGCGGAGCCTGATGTGATTCCGATTCTGGCCAGGCGTACTTTCCGCATGGCGGGTGTGGTTGCCATGACAACAGCGGTCAGCTATGGCATTGCCATGCCGCTGCCCTACCTCGCCCCATTGCTCGCCTTTATGCTGACGGCCGCGCCATCGCCGCCGCCCGGTCCGAAGGGTTTGATGGTGCTTGTCCTTGCCCTGGCCGCCGCCTTGAGCACTGGTCTGGTATTGATCCCCGTACTGCTGAACTACCCGGTAGTCGGTGTCTTACTGATTGGGGTGGGTCTTTTCTTCAGCACAATCATCAGTATCGGTCTGGGTAAAGGGCCGGTCGGGGTGGTGCTCGCGGTGGGTCTGACGATGATTCCGGCCGCAGGGATGATGGACTATGGGCTGGCCGTTGGCGTACTTCAGGCGTTATTGCTGGCGGTGACCATCGCGGTGCTTTGCCAGTGGCTGGTATACCCGCTGTTTCCGGAAGATTCTCCAGCACTCGAGGTTGCTGCGCCGGAAGCGCCCCAGACGGTACATTGGCTGGCGATGCGTGCTGCCATCATTGTGCTGCCGCCTGTGATGCTGGCGTTTTCCAATCCTGGGCTGTATATGCCGGTCATCCTCAAAAGCTTGTTGTTAGCACAGCAGGACAACCGGCTTAACGCCAGCATAGCGGGCCGAGAACTGGTGGGTTCCACTGTGATGGCTGGTGTCCTGGCCATACTGTTCTGGTTTGCACTGCAACTCAGTCCGACGCTGTGGTTTTTTGTTTTGTGGATGCTCCTGTTTTGTGGCTTCGGCGCAGCCAAGTTCTATGGTGTGCTGACCAGTCGTTTCACCCCGTCATTCTGGCAGAACACGGTTGTGACGATGTTTATCCTGCTGGGTCCCGCTGTTCAAGACAGTGCCAGCGGCAATGATGTTTACCAGGCGTTTGCCGTGCGGCTGGGTCTCTTTATCGCCGTCACCTTGTACGCCTGGCTTGCAATTACCCTGCTCGAGCGGCTACGCGCAGGCACTGTCTCACCAGTGGGGAACCTGTAATGCTGGAAAACCTGGTCATTGGGCTGTCCACCATGATCGTGTGCCTTGTGCTGCAAGCCGTGCTGGTGGTTGCCGCGCTGCGTCATTACGCGCGCCGCTTTAACGGCACGCTGCAGCCCACTGGCTGGCTGATGCTTACCGAGCTAATAG
>JBCCUW010000629.1:0-2098 GCA_039196385.1 Pseudomonadota bacterium | reverse complement strand
TGGTGAAGCACCAGCCCGTCTGGGTTATTCGCTATTGCACCAAGGTTTACATCTGCAGTTCTTTCCTCATCAGTTCACTCAAGTAAATCATCAAATAAATCAAATGCTTATAGATGATTGCTTATCTTATCTCAAGAAATTGAGCGGCAAGCGTGTGTTTGATCTTTTCTGCGGTATCGGTAATTTCAGTTTGCCCCTGGCGCGGGCCGGCGCCCAGGTCACGGGCCTGGAAGTGGCCGCGGATGCCGTGGTCCAGGCGGAACACAACGCGGCGCGGAATAGGCTCGCGAATGGTGTACAATTTGCCACCGCCGATCTGTACGGCACGGATGCAGATCTGCCAGGTCCGTGCGATGTACTGGTGCTCGACCCTCCGCGCAACGGCGCGGGGCCAAACCTGGCTTCCTGGGTGCAGAAATCTGGCGGAACCGAAATGGTTTATGTGTCATGCAACCCGGCCAGTTTTGCCGTGGATGCGGCGCTGCTCGCGCGCTGTGGTTTCAGGCTGCAACGGGTTGGTATCTACGACATGTTTCCGCACACCGCGCATGTCGAGACCATGGGATATTTTGTACGGCAGGACTGAGTGGTTGGGGGCTTTGCTACTCGTGATAGATTCTCGACATGGTTAAGGTGCAGGACGCGTTACCCGTTGCGGCAGACGGTGCCGTGGACGTGGATGCATGGATTGCGCACGTCTGTCAGCAAAACGAGCACCTGGATGCTGCGGCTTTGCGGGTCACGTGTGAGTGGTTGATCGATACCAATTCTCACTTCCTCGGCATGAGCCTGGAACTGGCCGGCGCGCTGGTCGACCTGCAAATGGACCAGGAGTCAGTGCAGGCGGCGCTCATTTATCGCCTGGTACGCAGTAACCAGTACGACGAGCGGGAATTCGCCGCTGTGGTAGGCGCGCAGGCCAGCAAAATTGCCCACTCGGTAGCGGCCATGGCGGGCACCAGTCTGTTGGAAATGTCGAACTCTGCGCTGCTGGAGAAAGAGCGCCAGGATCAGGTCGAAAATGTTCGCAGCATGCTTGCCGCGCTGATTGATGATGTCCGGGTAGCGGTGGTGAAGCTGGCTGAGCGGGTGCTGGCCCTGCGGCGGGCAAAAAACTACCAACCTGAAAGGCGTCACCGAATTGCCCTGGAGGCGCAGAACATTTTTGCGCCACTGGCCGGCCGTTTGGGGATCTGGCAGCTGAAATGGGAACTGGAAGATCTGTCCCTGCGATACACGAACGAGCAGGCGTACCAGACGATCGCCCGGCAGTTGAAGAGCAAACGCGGTGATCGTGAAATGCAGGTTGAGCACATGGTAGACCAGGTGCGTGGACTGCTGCGTGGGCACGGCATCGATGCGGAAGTGTTTGGCCGGGCTAAACATATCTTCAGCATCTGGCGAAAGATGCAGGCCAAGGGTGTGCCGCTGGAGCAGGTCTACGATGTACGGGCAGTGCGTGTGGTCGTTGGCACGCTGGCTGAGTGTTATGCCGCTCTCGGGGTTATTCATAATACCTGGCAGCACATTCCCGCTGAGTTCGACGACTATGTCGCGACACCGAAAGAAAACGGTTATCGCAGCATCCATACCGCTGTGGTGGCCTCTGATGAGCGCACCCTGGAGATACAGATTCGTACGCAGGAAATGCACCACGACGCCGAATTGGGTGTTTGTGCGCATTGGTCTTACAAGGGTGCGGGCCAGAGTGCGCCGGATTTTGACGCCAAGATGGATTGGTTGCGCCAGGTTATGGAGTGGCACGAGGAACTGGCCGGAACCGAGCGACTGAGCACCTTGTTACGCCATCGGGTCAGCCAGCAACGCATTTATGTCTCGACACCCAAAGGCCATGTATTGGACATGCCCGTTGGTTCCACGGTCCTGGATTTTGCGTATCGGGTGCATACGGATGTTGGGCACGCTTGTCAGAGCGCAAGGATCAACGGCAATCTGGCGCCTCTGCACCAGGTGCTGGCCAGCGGCCAGCAAGTCGAAGTGCTGGCCAGCGGATTGCGTGCGCCCAATAGGGACTGGCTGGAAAATGAATTCGGTTATGTCATTACGGATCGAGCGAAGGCTAAATTGACCAGTTATT
>JBCCUW010000628.1:0-2112 GCA_039196385.1 Pseudomonadota bacterium | reverse complement strand
CTGACCTTTGTCTATCTGGGTACCAAGGGTTATCTCACCGACGAACACCTGGTCGATGCCGGTCAATCCGCCGCAGAGGAAGAAGACACGGAGTCGCAGGCCACGCCGCAAAGCCCACCCCAACGGAAGACAGCGGGAGGGGACGCGCGATGAAGCCAGTGTTCCAAAGGACCTCCCCGTCACGTCACTCAACTGCAGTGCTTGCTCTGCTGACGCTGACAGCGGCACTTTCTTCTACGCAGACTGTCTGGGCAGCCACGGCTTACATCTCCGATGAGCTCACGGTGCCTTTGCGCAGCGGACCCTCCAACCAGCACCGTATTCTGCACCGCGGGTTGCCCAGCGGCACGCAGCTGGAGATAATCGGCGTAGATGAGAAAGCGGGTTTCACCAACATTCGCACCGTACGCGGCACAGATGGCTGGATTCGCTCGCAATATCTGGTGACCCAGCCCATTGCCAAAGCCCGCCTGGCCCAGGCACAGGCTCAACTGCAGCGCGCCAACGCCCAGGTTGAGCGCCTGCGTAACCAGAACGCTGAGTTAACCCAGAATAATCGTTCCCAGGCCAGTGAGAATCAGGAAGTCTCCTCACGCATTTCACAATTGGAAGAAGAACTGGCGGAAATCAAACGTGTATCGGCGAATGCGATCGAAACACATCAGTTGAACCAACAACTCACCGACACAAATACGCGCCTGCGGGACGAGTTGGACGATGTTGCGGAAGAGCGCAACCGGCTTGAAGACAATGCTGAGAACCAGGCTATTTTGATTGGCGCCGGCTTGTTGCTGTTGGGCCTGCTGGTGGGTGTCATCATTAAAGCCCGACCACAGCGCAGCGCCTGGAGCTGAGCCTCCGGCCAACGCATTCACATGACCGTACTCAGTGTTAATCTGAACAAAATTGCGGTGTTGCGTAATTCCCGCGAGGGCCACCGGCCCAGCGTACTGGACGCCGCCCGCACAGTAATCAATGCCGGCGCGCAGGGCATTACGGTGCATCCACGCTCCGATCTGCGCCACATCCGCCCCCACGATGTGCTGGAACTGGCACAACTGCTCAGTGACGAATTCAGCAACGTGGAGTTCAATATTGAAGGCAATCCGGCAGCTGGGCCCAACGCCCAGGGGTATCCCGGATTCGACGCGCTGATTGAACAAGCCCGCCCCGCACAGGCCACACTGGTGCCCGACAGCGACGATCAGCTGACTTCTGATCATGGATGGGACCTGCAGATGTTCAATAACACGCTGGCAGAGCAAATCAGCCGCTACCAGAGCTGGGGGGCGCGGGTCAGCCTGTTCATCGACCCGGACACGGCGCAGATTGCGCAAGCGAAAGCCCACGGTGCAGATCGCATCGAGCTGTATACGGGACCTTTTGCTGAAACCGTCTGGGCCCACGGCATCAACCACGATCGCAGTCTGGCCAGCTTTCAGCAGTTCCAGGCGGCGGCGGAATATGCCTGCCAGATCGGGCTGGGGGTGAACGCAGGCCACGATCTGGACCAACAGAACCTGCCGCTGTTTGATCAGATCACCGTGCTCGATGAGGTCTCTATTGGCCATGCGCTGATTGCGGACGCGCTGGACGTGGGTTTATTTGAGACCGTGCGCGCATATCTGGAGATTCTTAACAAGACTGCATGATTCCGCGTCTATGCTTTTAGCCATAACTCTCAAAAGCTAAAGGAATAGAGCATGTCCGCCAACGTCAACCCCAATGCCCTTGCAGATGCCAAACCGGTGGCACCCGCTACGCCGAATATCGACGATTTTCTGACGGAAATTGCCCGCCGCAATCCCAGCGAACCGGAATTTCTCCAGGCAGTGCACGAGGTCGCCACTGACGTGTTGCCGTTTATCGCGGACAAGCCGGAATACCGCGAAATGCGCGTACTCGAGCGTATGGCAGAACCCGATCGGCTGGTGTCCTTTCGTATCGCCTGGCAGGACGACAAAGGCCAGGTGCAGGTCAATCGCGGCTATCGCGTGCAGAACAACAACGCCATTGGTCCCTACAAAGGTGGCCTGCGTTTTCATCCCTCTGTTAACCAGGGCATCCTCAAGTTTCTGGCTTTTGAACAGACCTTCAAGAACAGCCTGACCG
>JBCCUW010000627.1:0-2112 GCA_039196385.1 Pseudomonadota bacterium | reverse complement strand
GAATGGCCCTTAATCCAGCACCATTCAACCTGGTGGCGCGCGTTTGCCGCGTCGAGTTGCTGCCACAGGTCCTGATTGACCACCGGTTTTTTTTGTGAGGTTTTCCAGCCGTTTCGTTTCCAACCGGTCAGCCACTGGGTAATACCTTTTAGAACGTATTGTGAATCAGTGGTTAACACAACATTGCTGGGCGCGGTCAGTGCTTCCAATCCCGCAATGGCTGCCATCAACTCCATGCGATTGTTGGTTGTCTGCGGCTCGGCCGCTTTAATCAGCTTCTCGTTCTTTCCGCTGCGTAACAAGGCTGCCCAGCCACCAGGGCCCGGATTACCCCGGCAAGCCCCGTCGGTGAATATTTCAACTTTGGTCATTTAGAACAGCTGCAGCTCGTACATGGAAGGAAAACTGTAGTGTACCCGAACCGGTTATTTTCTGTCGCTTAATCGCCACTGTGCCACACGCGGATACGCCACCGGGGCCAGTTGCCGTCCCCGCGTACTACTGCGCCAGTGCATGCCCGGTGCGCTGGAGGGTTTGATTGCACTGACGATCAACAATCCGCCAAACGGGCTGCCGAGCGACGCTAATGCTTCGCTGCTCCAGGCCAGACTCCGCTGGCGCCATCTGCGCAGCCGACCCGGTTCAGCTTCCGCCATTTCTGCGGGTTGAGAAGCAAAGCGCTTGAACGAACCGGTGAAAGGCAAAGCATGGCCCGCGTACAACGGTTTGTCCTGCAGCTCAAAACCAAGCACAGCCAGCCAGTCAAACAATCTCAGCGGATGGATCAAGCCGCCAGCGAGCGTTTTGTCCCTAACGACTTTGCCGTACAGACAACGCAGGCCAAACAGGCTCATGGGGTTAAATCCGACGAGAATAAGCCGGCCACCAGGCGCCAGCACGCGAGTGACTTCGCGGAGCGCCGTGCGTGGGTCTGCGGTGATCTCAAGCCCGTGATGCAGGACAACGCCATCAACAGAATTGCTTTTAAATGGCAGCTGTTCCAGTGCACCCAGACACCTGTTGGCCGGAGTGTTTGCCGAGGGATTGACTGGTGCAGCGGCAGATTCAGATTCGTGGGCGCGCACCAGAGTGTCTACTTCGACGCGGTCCGCGACGTTTACCGGGTCCGTCGCAATGGTCGAGAGGTCGAAAAATACCGGATTACGCACCATGCAGCGTTGCATACAGACGGCGCTGGGCCCATGCGTGCCCGCCCACATGACGGTATCTCCATGAAAACGCCGAATATGTTCCGTCAACAACGCCTGCTCAAAATGCAGCACATGTTGCCCGGATGCCGTTTGCCAGTAGGTCCTGTTCATAAGCCGTCTGAGTGTAGCCTGCTCCGCCGCAAATGGGGAGATGGTAAATACAACGATTTTTCGAATAATAGAACGTGGGAAGGCGGCATGCAGATCACACCACTGTGACGTACATCATGCCGAAACAAAGCACAAAAACGGACAATACTAACGAGAAGCTACCTGGGCCGACCGCCTGGCTCAGTGCAGTAAGTAGACAGAGGACTTTGAAAAATGCGCATCGGTCCAATCCGGGTATCGCCGGTTGCCCGCGAATCCATACGACTACTGGTGGGCGGCGTTGTTGCCAGCGTGGCGCTGGCAGGTTGCCAGACGCTGCACGATACACCTGCCACAGGCACCATTCTCAGCCACTACACAACCCCCACTCACGGCCATTTGCCAGGCTTTGAGGGTGCACCAGCGTATACACCGGAAGTGCCCGCAGTGGCTCCAGAGGCCTCTGAAGCAACCGCCAAGGTGGTAGCCGAACCAGATCTGTGGGCCGACATGCGCAACAACATGCATCTTGACAAGTATCTAAACGAAAAACGGGTGCAGCAGGAAATTCGCTGGATTCAGAAGCATCCCGGCTATTTGCCCCGATTGCAGCAGAGAATGCAAAGATACCTGCCGTATATCTATACCCAAACGCAATTACGCAGTTTGCCTGCTGAACTTGCGTTATTACCGATTGTTGAAAGCGCGCTGGATACCTTTGCTTTTTCCCACGGCGGTGCCGCCGGACCCTGGCAATTTGTCCGCGGTACAGCGCGCCAGTATGGCCTGGAAATCAACAGCTGGTATGACG
>JBCCUW010000626.1:0-2113 GCA_039196385.1 Pseudomonadota bacterium | reverse complement strand
GCTTCTTTGAGCAGCACAGTGAAGAGCGCGCAGGGGACAATGCCATGCTGCTATTTGTCGAGTTCCTCGCAGAGGAAGGTGGTTGTCAGTGAGCAGCGATCGATAACTAGACTGTCTCTATTTTCGTCAAGATCGGAAAGTGGTCGCTGAAGCCATTGTTATGGGTCGCTGCACCATTTTCCATCTTGAACTCAAACTTCTTTGGTCGTCGCGTGGCTGCTGAAGTGATCATCAGATCAGAATCGAAAGCATCAGCCCACACCGTATCCAACTCTACTTCCACCGGCGGATCACCGGCGTTGGCCGGTGGCGCCAGACTGACATTACGTTTCATTTTCAACCCCGCTTCACCATAGTACAGGCCACGGGATACGATAGCCTGGTCAAGGACGTTGAAGGTCGGCACACCGCTACCAAAATGATAAGTGCCCCTATCCGGCGTGGCGACCAAAGGCCACATACAGTTGAACAAAGGGGCTTGAAGTTTGGCGTAACTGACGATGGACGGGATAAAATTAAGGCCGCTGGACTTCTTCACGGGTTCTTCCAATTTGTCGAAGCCGCTGGACGCGGCCAGTTCTTCCAGCACACTGCGGTTGAACGGTTCGTCATTCAGGTCACCCATTATGAGAATGTTGCGGTTCCAGCGCGCCTGCAGACTGTCCATGGTCGCCTGCGTATCCGGCATGGCGGCCAGCTGCTCGCGGGTGAACTTCAAACGACGGTCGACTAATCTACCCAGGTGATTGGCTGCTGCGATACGCAGCGGCTCGGATTCGTAACGGCCACGGCTGCGCGATGGCCAATGGTTGATGTACACGATCAGTTCTGCGTTGTTATCGAGCACCCGTAAAGGCACTTCAAAAATGTCACGAGTGGGATAACGGTTGTGCACCACATAGCTCATGGGAGCCGCTGGCTCTGCGCCGCCAGCTGGGAACGCCAGAGGTGCAAACTTCTGGTTGTTGAACACCAGCGCGCAGTCGATGCCGCGGATGTCGCCAGCATCGTTGAATGGCAATACCGTGAGATTCTGCACATTGGTTGCGTCAACAAGTTGCTGAAGGGTCTGCTCGTTTTCTACTTCACACACCGCTAGCAGATCCGGTCCGTCGCCGTCAAACATCGCGTTGATTACCGACGCCAGATTTTGCACCTTGGCGGTCTGTACCGTGTCCGTCCAACCCTCTTCAGGCCTGAAGTCAAAGTCGTTTGAAATTGGGTCAGCTACTGTGTCGAACAGGTTGCCTAAGTTCCAGAAAGCGACGTTCAGATCCATTTTCTAGCTCCCACTGAGAAATGAACAAAACCAGCTTCATACTAAACCGGCAGAGTATGTCCCAGCCAGCCTTGTTGTTACCCTCCGCGTTTTGTAGCCTGGGGACTCACCGCATGAAGACGGAATTTTCAGCACCCACCGCGGCCGCCAGACGCTGCCTTGCGTTATAAAGTACTCGGTCGAATCGATCCGGGGTCAGTTGCAGGTTGTCGCAGACCTCCTGTTTGGTCCGCTCGAGTAGATATCGCTGAATGAGGATCTGACGATCGCGCTCGCGATTCAATCTGGAGATTTTCTGCCAAATGGCCTGCTTGTATTCGGTTTTAGCGACTTCCTCCGACTGGCTGGGCGAGTTCAGCGTGGTCATTTCTTCCACGTCGATATCGCTACAGCGCCAGGCATTAAACGCACGCCGTTGCTCACCACTTAACAGAAAACGTGCGGTGCGATGAATGTAATTGCTCAATCTGTCTGGGTCCTGCAAAGTCTCTTCGCGCAGTTTCTTCAAAATTACCAGCATGGTGTCGTGGGCAATATCTTGTGCGTCGGCAAAGTTTGCCGTCCGACGCGCTAACGAGGCGCACAGTTTCGGGACAAAGCGCCGGCACAGCTCGTTCTCAGCAGCGGTATCGCCTGTGCTGATTCGACGTGCTAACTCGGCATCCATCAGTGCCGGATAACCGCACGATAAGGCGGGGGAAACGAGCCGCGGGTCTTCCCTAGATAGTATTTCGTGGCTCGCGCTTGTTGAATTCATCGACATGCCACCTTCCCTGGCGTTCCCCCTGAAAAAGAACCAGGTAAGCTTCGCGCAATTTGCTGGGCAAAGTTCTT
>JBCCUW010000625.1:0-2132 GCA_039196385.1 Pseudomonadota bacterium | reverse complement strand
ACGAAAGGCGAATGCAAATGAAGTCATGCAAAACCATGTGGAACTGATGGCCGCCAGCGCAATATGCCACGGCCCCGAAAAAGGTGTGTCGACCAGGCCGAACAGTGTGCAGGAGAGCGCCCAGCACGCAATTTGTGCGCCAAACCAGCGGTACAGACTTTCTTCAGGGCGCAGCCAGGCGAGCGCCAGGACGATCAGCATCATGCCAACCGCAACCGCGACAAAAAACCACAGCAGATCTGACTTGAGGAACACCAGGCGCTGATAAAATGGTCGCAGCAATTCGTCCGGTCCCAGATACACTTTGCCCAGATAGCCACGCCCCGGCGGGTAGCTTTTTACCCTGATCTGCAATTTGTTCTGCTCGGGTCGCAACAGACCGTTGGCGATGGGGAAATACAAAGCTTGATTGCTATAACGGCTTGGATAAGGCGCCATTGCGCCATAGCCTCCAGCAATGGCACCGTTGATATAGACTTCAGCGTTCTGTTCTATGTCGGGAATCAGAATGCCCCACAGGCGATTCGGGGGGACATCCAGGGCAACTTCAATGTCATACCACACCTGCGTTGGGTCACCCTCCATAGCTTGCCAATTATGGGTGCGCCAATCGTGCGGTAACGTCAGCGCGCGTGCTGTGTCGCTACTGAAACTATCCCCCACTGAGGCGCGCGCTTGCGATATGTGCAACGCGTCGGATTGGTCTGGCAATGGTTTGGCGTAGTGAAGTACAGCGTATATCGCCGCAGCAGAGAGCGGGACCAGCATTAACAGCCACAGATTGATCCGCACTAGCTGCCCCGCTGCAGGCTGATAATTCCCAGCTGAGTGGCTTCAAATACCGCTTCGCTGCGGGAGCGGACCGATAGTTTGCGATAAATCTGTTTAACATGTGAATTCACGGTGTGAAAAGACATGCCGAGCAATTCACCAATCTCGTTGTTGGTATAACCCCGCGCCACCATCTGCAGCACCTCTGTTTCCCTGGGTGTGAGATGCGGTAGTGCTTCATCTAATGTTCCGTCCAATGCCTCGTCGTGCGCTTTCGGTTCAGGTACTGGATCCGGTTTGAAACGCCGGAGTATGTGTCGTGCGATGACCGGGGTGATGGGTGATCCTCCGGCCAGCAACTCATGCACCGCCTCGGTGATGCTGTTGGCTGCCGCATCTTTTAACAGATACCCCGCAGCGCCGGCTTCAATCGCACTGACCACGTTTCGCTCGTCACCAAAAACGGTAATCACCATGACTTCGATGGGTTTGGGCCGGCTGGCAGCGGCACGGATAATGTCCTGGCCGGCGCCGTCGGGCAAACCCAGGTCTACCAGCAGCACATCCAGCGCTGCGGCTTCGTCCGATGCCAGATACGTCATCGCTTCCGCCACGTTAGCTTTGGCGCTGACCACCTTGAATTCTTTTTCGGTCGACAGAGTGGCGATCAAACCTGAGCGGGTTTGCTCGTCGTCTTCTACGATCATGATATTGGGCATGTGGCGGCTCAATAAATCACTGTTATCCGGATATTCCACCATATGCCGTCCTCATCGGCCACCGCGGCGCCTCCCTCATTTGGGTGATTCTCCCCAGTCTGCGCATTGGTGATACTCGCCGCATACTTTCGACGGTGTGCACCGATTTGTCTGCCAAATACTTCTTGCACTGTGTGATGTTGTTGCTGATCTGCCAGATTGCGCCGATCTGGGCGACGGGTGATGACGAATTGCTGTTGCCTGATCCACGTCACCCCTACCTGCATGTGAAGTCCACCGTACAGGTGGGTAATAAGGGCGAAGAGGTTTTCGATGTCAGTCTGGCGGCCTCGAGCCCCCACTGCGGACGTCTGTGGGTATTCGATCATGCTGAAATTAAAGTACATCAGCAGCGTTTTGCGGATGTTCAGGTGATCGCGCTGCCGGAGGCTGGCTGCAGAAAGTGTAAACCCGGGGTGGTGCGCTGGTATCACGAACCTACCGGGCATCTGGACTTCAGTGTGTTCGTCTACCGTCGACAGGTTGACATCGCCTGCTCAGACGGTGCAGTCCAGGCGGCCGGACAAACCGGGGCGCGAACGCATTAGAGGGCCAATTAGAGGACCAACTAGAGGAGTTGAACAAGTGTCAGGAACGACGGGT
>JBCCUW010000624.1:0-2151 GCA_039196385.1 Pseudomonadota bacterium | reverse complement strand
CCGGGCGACGTGAGCCGCTTTTGTCCGCCTGCTGATACACGCGCACATATTTCATCACTGGCCTTTCGATCGTTTCGGTGCGCTCTTCGGCCGCCAGGTCGAAGCGCACCCAGTCATCACCGTCGCGTTCAAATTCCGTCACGTCTTCAGCATGTAGTGAACTGGAACTGGCGCCGGTATCCACGCGCGCAACAATGGCGAAACCAGGCTCTGCAATCCAGACTTTCTCTACCTCACCCAACACCATTTTGCCGGTGTCACTGACAACCACGGTTTGGGTGCTGTCGCTGCAAGCCTGTTCCTCCTGGCTCGTGCGCAAGGGTCGGTTGCTCCGGCAGGCCGCCAGTAGTTTTTCCCCCATCGCGTCAACGCTGCCAGACAGCACGGCAAATTGGCCGGCCACTTCCGCTTCGCTTGCGTAACGCAGATCACGCAGATGGGCGAGTTCGTTTTCCGTTCGGTTCAGGCCTGCTTTGACCTCCGACAGGTCTCGCTCGAGACTTTTCAAGCCAGGTTGTGGTTGCACCTGGGCGCAGCCTGCCAGCCCGACGACGAGCATGGATAAAATTATTGTTGTGAAACGCATGGTTTGAACTGTTCTTCCCTGTGGCGCTTAGTCTAAAGGTGTCAAATGGCGCTTGATACTGTATAAATATACAGTAAATGTAAATATGCGGTAAGATGCCGGGGAGGCTTGTATATCGTGACACAGCGTACTCCACCCGAAAATGACCTCCAGCATGGCGTGCGCAAGGGGCGCGGCAGTGGCAGCAATCAGGCCAGCCGTTACCTGCCCACGCGTTCTATTGCCGTGGATGACGGCTGGAGCAGCCATCAGGACGCAGATGAAGGCCCGGATCAGGCAATAGACGGCATCCAGCCAGCTCTGAGCACACGCTTTTATCCAGATCGCACCAAAACGCTGATCACCACGAACAAATCTCCGGACATCCCGTTCAGCCAGTCCATTAACCCCTACAAAGGTTGTGAGCATGGTTGTATTTACTGTTTTGCGCGCCCCACCCATGCGTTCCTCGACCTGTCACCGGGGCTGGATTTTGAAAGCAGGATTTTCTTTAAAACCAACATTCGTGAATGTCTGCATAAGGAACTGGGCAAGCCGGGCTATCGGTGCAGCACCATCGCCATGGGTACCAATACCGACCCTTATCAACCTGGGGAGAAAAATCACCGGGTGATGCGCGAAATACTGTCGGTGTTGGCGGCATGCCGGCATCCCATCAGCATTGTCACTAAAAGTGCTCTGATTCTGCGCGACCTCGACCTGCTTGGGGCAATGGCGGAAGATGGCTTGGTCAGTGTGAACGTCAGCGTCACCACGCTGGACAATGAATTAAAGCGCAAACTGGAACCACGCACCGCAGGTCCGGCCGCCCGGCTGCGTACCATTGAAAAACTGCGTGAAGCGGGGGTGCCCACCGGGGCGATGATTGCGCCGGTCATACCGTTCATTAACGATGCAGAAATTGAAGACTTGGTCAGCGCCTGTGCGGGCGCGGGCGCCCAGGTGCTCAGGTACATTCTTTTGCGGCTGCCGTTGGAGGTAAAGCCCCTGTTC
This sequence comes from Pseudomonadota bacterium, assembly GCA_039196385.1. Classification (GTDB taxonomy): domain Bacteria; phylum Pseudomonadota; class Gammaproteobacteria; order Pseudomonadales; family Azotimanducaceae; genus UBA4421. The sequence continues at coordinate 572 of JBCCUW010000624.1, read as the reverse complement.
GAAGAATGGCTGCACAACCACTACCCGCAACGGGCCGAGCGCGTTATGTCTGCGGTGCGTTCAACCCGGGGAGGGCGTGCGTACCGGGCACAGTGGCATAAACGGATGGTTGGCGAGGGACAGATGGCTGAACTGATCCGCGCGCGATTTATGCAGGCCCAGCGTAAGGCAGGTCTGGGCGAAGCAGAACTGCCTGGTCTGCGTTGTGACCTGTTTCAGCCGCCACGACCCGACAGCGAGCAACTGGATTTGTTCTGCTAAACTGCCGCCGGGGTTGTTCGAAAAAGTCCGGGTGAGGAGTTCAGTGTGGATCTGATTGCATGGTCGTGGGTTTTTCTGTTCGGGTACATTGCCATGATGCTGGCGTTTGGCTGGTTGGGCCAGCGCAAGGTAGCCAACGCGGATGACTTTGCCACTGCGCGTAACGCGTACGGTCCATTGTTTCTCGCTTTTGCGTTCGCCGCCACAACGGCCAGCGGCGCCACCTTTGTGGGCTTTCCCGGCATCGGCTACAACGCCGGCATGGCCGCTATGTGGTCGGTATTTCTGTACCCGATCGGCGTGTACCTTGG
>JBCCUW010000623.1:0-2162 GCA_039196385.1 Pseudomonadota bacterium | reverse complement strand
GCCCACGCTGGCGGCAGAACAACCCTTTCGTCCTGACCTTGAAGGTACCCTGAGTTACTTTGTTTCAGGGAACCTTCAAGGTCAGGACGAAAGGGTTGTTCTGCCGCCAGCGTGGGCTTGAACTGGATCGGGCCAAGATCAAATGCATAAGCAGACTTGGCTGCTGCCTCAGCAACCGCTGGTGCGTCTTTACCCGCTTCGCCGATAGCCACCACGGCTTCGCCCCAACCTTTTTGTGCCTGTTCTACGTCAGCCACCGTAATGCCGGGACCGCCGGGAAGAAAACCGACATGATCCGCCAGTGCACTTGCAAAAGCTGTGGGTGCGGACAATGCTGCGGCGGCTAATCCTGCGCCAACAAGCATGCGCAGCTTGTTAGCCGTAAGCGTGGCCATTGAAGTCGTGAACATAACGAATTTCCTCTGGTTCAAAAAAATCAGGCGCAAAGATACGGCTGAACGACCCTCAGGTAAAATCGTTAAAACGTGTTATCAGATTCGGAAATAACTTACTTAGATAAATGTCGTTTTGTGACTGATTCGACTTACACCACGCGACCCGCTTTTTTATCTGTATAGCCGTCTGCGGTGTAGGTCAGTTCCCCATTGACGTAAACAGAATGGTAGCCCTGTGAATGACGCACGTAGCGCCGCGCTTCGCCGGGGAAGTCGTCAACAAATTCTTCAGCGCCCACCGTGACCGTGGAGGGATCAAACATCACGATGTCTGCAGCCTTACCTACCGCCAATTGCCCGCGGTCGTTTAATCCCCAATCAGCAGCTACCTCGCCGGTCATGCGATGAACCGCTCGCTCAAGTGTCATCTGTCCGGTTTCGCGGACATAGTGCTCCAACAAATGTGTTGTATCACCCGTGCCGCAGAACTGGGTGATGTGCGCGCCGGCGTCGGAAGCGCCAAAATGACACAATGGATGATCGATCAGCTTGGCTACAGAGGTTTTGTCGGCATTAAGGACGTTTTTTAACTGGAACTCGGTATCCAGGTTGTCTGCCAGAGACAGATCCAGAATCACCTCGCCCAGCTCTTTGCCTTCAGCCTGAGCAATTTCCATGAGGCTGCGACCACTGTAAGCGGCATTCGCATCACTGAACGTTTGACCCACCGTCAGAAAAGGAATAGCGCCACTCATACCCATCGCGTTCTTCATTTCTTCAACCAGCACTTCACGTTGCTCCGCAAATAGTGGTGCACGCTGGTCAGCTGGCAGGTCCATGATCGCTTTCCAATGCGGCAACCCGAACAGCAGCATGGAGGTTTCCGACAGGCGCATGTTCATGTCAAAGCATCTTGGCATCACCTGTCCGTAGACACGTGCGCCACGTGCCTGCTGCTCTTCTAAAGCGGTAATAATTTCATTGGCAACCGGGGAGGTAGGGGAGCTCAGGACAGGTTGCAGGCTGCAGGGTACATTCGCAGCGATGCTGATCTCACCCAGCTCGCGAATGTTGTCCAACTGTCGCTCAAGGTCCAGAAAGTACGGCACAATCTGCCAGATGCCTCGCCCGCTTTTCGCCATGGCTTTGGCCAGCGCAATCTTTTCTTCCAGATCTGCATATTGGCTGGGTACCGGATCGCCGTTTTCGTCCATATCAACGTAGGAGCTTGATATGCCCAGAGCACCGGCACTCATCGCCTCTTCTACGAGTGCGCACATCTGCGCCAGCTCTGCTTCGGTCGCGGTGCGTTCCTGGCTGGCGGCCCCCATCACATAAAAGCGCAATGCAGAATGGCCAATTAACGCACCCACGTTGATGCCAAGTCCTCCGCGAATATGATCCAGGTACTCGGGAAACGACTCCCAAGTAAAGGGCACTGCGGCATCAAAAGTTCTTTTCTTAATGTCTTCGATCACGCCAAACATGGCCACCACTTTGTCTGCACCGGTGCGCCCCTGAATGGGTGCCAGGCTGAGGGAGCAGTTGCCAATCACCACCGTGGTAATGCCGTGCTCCATGGATGGCGTCGCGTAACCATCCCAGCACAACTGCGGGTCAAAATGCGTGTGGATATCAATGAAACCCGGTGCTACCGCCAGGCCGGTTGCGTCGATCTCGTGGGTGGCGTCACCGTCAATTTTGCCATCGCTCTCGCCCAGCGCCGCAATCTGTCCATCCGCTATGGCCAGGTCGCCAATGTAAGCG
>JBCCUW010000622.1:0-2168 GCA_039196385.1 Pseudomonadota bacterium | reverse complement strand
GGTGACAGGGCCACCGTTGTCGATCTGCTCAGCAAACAACGGTACCACCGAGCCGGAGGAACCCAACACGTTACCGAAACGCACCATGGAGAACTGGGTCTGAGAGTTTTCCGCCTGCACGGCCTGCAGGATCATTTCCGCCAGGCGCTTGCTGGCACCCATTACACTGGTGGTGCGCACAGCTTTGTCGGTGCTGATGAGAATAAAGTTATCCACCCCACCATCCATCGCCGCTTCTGCACAGTACAGGGTGCCGAAAGTATTGTTCTTCAGCCCCTGAATCACATTGTTTTCGACCAGGCTCACGTGCTTATACGCGGCCGCATGGTAAACCGTGTTGATGGGATAACGCTCGAAGGTACGCTTGAGCAGCGCTGCATCGGTGACCGAGCCCAGCACCGGCACCAGCGGTGCCGGCAGTTCTTCGGAGGCAGCAATGTTCTCCAACTCGCGATGAATCTGATACAGACCATATTCAGACTGATCCAGCAGCACCATCAGCGACGGGCGCTGACGCAGAATCTGGCGGCACAGTTCAGCACCGATGCTGCCGCCTGCCCCGGTGATCAGCACGTTTTTGGCCGCCACAGACTGCTGCAGCAGATGCGGCAGCGCTTCTACTTCGTTGCGACCCAACAGATCTTCGATACCTACATCGCGTACATTGGTGAGTGTCTGCTGCCCCGTAACCAGTTGGTTAAACTCCGGGATCAGTCGCACGCGGACTGTGAATTCCGCGAGGAAGTCGATAATGGCACGCCGGTCCCGGGCGTTCTGACTGACCGCCACAAACACCTGTTTTACCTCGGTATTCTTCAGAATATTGCCCAGTTCCCGGGGCGCATACACATAAATCCCGTCAACGCTGCTGCGTTGCAGCTTGGCGTTGTCGTCCACAAAGGCAACCGGTTGGTAATCATTGCCCTGCATCAGCAGCCGCGCCAGTTCCACGCCGCGGCTACCCGCGCCATAGATCACAATCGGTTGGCGGCCCTGGGACCGGTTTTTGCGTTGAATATATTCGCGCACCGCAAAGCGGGTGCCGCTCACATACAGCAACGCCAGCAGCCAGAAAATCATGGGGACCGAGCGCGGGAAGCCTTTCATCTGCAGCACAAAGGCCACCACCATCACCGCCATAGCCGCCAGCGCGCAACCCACCACCACCGCAACCATGGCGTGGTTGCCCATGTAGCGGATAACCTGTCGATACAAACCCAGGCGGCCGAAGACCGGCACAGCCACACAGACGCACACCACAAAGGCGGGCCAGTATGGCGTGACATCCGGATTGATCTCACCCAGACGCAACGCAAAGGCACTCCAAAGCGCCACCGGTAGCATGATGCTGTCGGCCATAACGGCAATGGCTTGTTTTTTGCGCCGCGACAGTTCGTCCAGTAGTTCCTGCATGGCTATGCGCTACCTGAATCAGACGGTGGTGGCGAAGGTTCGTGCTGCATTACCCCGGCACGGAAGTACACACAGAGAACGGCCAATGGCAGAACTGCAGGCAGCAGCCACCACCAGGCGCTGGGATCTGCACCAAACAGAGTGAGCTGCGGATAGGTGGCCATATCAGCCGCCGCTCCGGCGCCACGGTTGTGTTGGGTGGCTGCAAAGGCCAGCGGCAGCAGCCAGGCCAGGCCGTAGAGGAGAAAAGCTACGGTTGTCCATAAATGTCCTCGTCGCTGGGCAAGGCGTTGATACAGGTGCGACCGGTGCGCCTGAGTATACGCCTGACCAGTTGCCATTCTCACACACAGGGTATACGTGGCGTCAAACCAGAATCCTGCCAGCAGTATCAAACTGCCGACCAGCGGTACAAAATCCTGCTGCCACAGATACAGCACCAGGCCGCCCAGCAACAGGCCAAGGAACTGACTACCCACGTCCCCCATGAATATTTTAGCTGGCGGCCAGTTAAACGCCAGAAACGCCAGCGTGGCGCCGCTGAGCAGCCACACCAGTGCGCCGCTCCAGCCAGGTAATTGCAGCGCCAGAATCTGCACGCCTACACAAAACAACAGGCATTGCACCGCAGCAATACCATCAATGCCATCCATGAAGTTGTACAGATTAATAAACCACACCATCGCCACCGCAATGAGCATTAGCAGCCACAGCGGCAGCCCAAGCTGCAGGCTGAACAACAACATGGCAGAGGT
>JBCCUW010000621.1:0-2191 GCA_039196385.1 Pseudomonadota bacterium | reverse complement strand
CGTCGCTACCGAAGAAATTCGCTTTGGCGATAACGATACACTGGCGGCGCTGGTGACCAATCTGCTGCAGGCGGATTTGCTGATTATTCTGACTGACGTCAGTGGTCTGATGGATGCTGATCCGCGGGTCCATCCCCAGGCGCAGCGCATAAAGGTGGCTGATGCCTATGATCCTGCACTGGACAGCATGCCCGGTGCAGGTAGCGGCGAACTAGGTCGTGGCGGCATGGTCACCAAGCTAAAAGCAGCGCGGCTGGCAGCGCGCTCTGGTGCCCACACTGTCATTGCCAGTGGGCATCAAGCGAACGTGCTGTTGGCGTGTGTGAATGGTGACGACGTGGGTACGCGGCTGACCAGCAGCCATAGTCCACTGGCAGCACGCAAACACTGGCTGGCGGGCCAATTGCGGGCAAAGGGTGACCTGCATCTGGATAGTGGTGCGGCACGTGCTCTGACCGAGCGCGGTGTCAGTTTACTGGCGGTTGGGCTGACCGGGGTGAGCGGCAGTTTTCAGCGGGGTGATCTGGTGCGTTGTCTTGATCCACAGGGTAAGGTGATCGCGCAGGGATTATGCAACTACGGGAGCACTGACGTGGTTAAGCTGGTGGGCGTGCAGTCAGATGCTTTTGCCCGGCATATTGATTTTGTCGGTGAACCCGAACTGGTTCACCGGGACAATCTGGTGATTCTCTAAGATGCGGCCGAAATGCCCTGAACGGCTTTGTGCAGTCTCGATTTATGCCGTGCTGCCTTGTTCTTATGCATGATGCCTTTGGTCACCATTTTGTCTATCAGCGGCATGGCTTCAGCCAGTGCTGTGCCGGCGGCGTCAGCGTCGCGAGCCTCGATGGCAGCGTTAACACGTTTGATATAGGTACGTATCATGGAACGCTGGCTGGCGTTCTGAATGCGGCGTTTTTCTGATTGTCTGGCACGCTTGCGCGCCTGTGGACTGTTAGCCAATGAATCCTCCAACTATAGGGGGCTGGTTTTTTTGAGGGCGGCAATATGCCGTTCGAGTGGGTAGATGTCAACCGAAGAGTCAGCGGTGGAAAACAGCAGCAAAGGCGCGGATGCTAACCTGACTCGGCAGGGTAGCGTGGTGGCGGGAATGACGTTGCTCTCGCGCATCAGTGGTTTTGCCAGAGACATTGTCCTGTCTTACTTATTTGGCGCCACCCAGCTGGCGGACATGTTTTTTGTCGCGCTGCGCATCCCGAATTTTTTTCGCCGCCTGTTTGCGGAAGGGGCTTTCAACCAGGCTTTTGTGCCCGTGCTGGTACGCTTCAAAGAAAACGGCCGGGCACAATTATTAGGCTTTCTCGCGCCGCTATCCGGATTATTCAGCCTTATCATGCTGTTTGTGGTACTGGCGGGTGTAGTGTTTGCACCGGCTTTAACTGCTGTTTTTGCGCCCGGGTTTCTGGACAACGAGGCACAATTTGCCCAAACCGCAGATCTGGTAAGGATTACCTTCCCGTACCTTGGGTTCATTTCAATTGCAGCCTACGCGGGTGCTGTACTCAACGCGCACAATCGCTTCGCCATGCCGGCTTTTGCGCCTGTGCTGTTGAACGTCAGCCTGATCGGCAGTGCCCTGTTCGCCCTGTCCGGCTGGGCCCTTGCGGAAGGTCAGACGGCAGTGCAGTGGGTCGCTTGGGGAGTTGCGCTGGCTGGTGTCCTGCAGATGGGTTTTCTGCTGGTGCCCGTGCGCCGTTTAGGCTTGCTGCCTAAACCCGGCCTGGACCGGCAACATCCCGGCGTGCGCCAGGTGGGCAAATTGCTGGTACCTGCTGTTTTTTCAGCTTCAGTAGGTCAGATTAATGCGCTGGTCAATACGATCCTGGCGTCAACGCTGATGACCGGCAGTATTTCCTGGCTCTACTATGCCGATCGCCTGATGGAGCTGCCGCTTGGCCTGGTGGCGGTTGCGCTGGGTACGGTGATGTTGCCACACCTGTCACGGCTCGCTGCGGCGGAAGACACCAGCGGCTTCAGCAAGACGGTTGAGTGGGGCATACAGATGGGTTTGCTGATTGGCCTGCCAGCTGCCGTGGCGCTGTATCTGCTGGCTGAACCGCTCAGTGCCACAGTGTTTATGAGTTTCGGTAGCGGTGCGATGACCCTGCACGATATCCGTATGATCGGCCTGGCGCTTGAACTGTTTGCGGTGGCATTACCCGGCTTTGTG
>JBCCUW010000620.1:0-2198 GCA_039196385.1 Pseudomonadota bacterium | reverse complement strand
CTCCGGATCTGCTGGAGTCTATTCTGCAGACCGGTTTGCCCGAAGATAAAGTTGGTGGCTTGAGTGATGCTGTGGGTAGTCAACTCAGTGGAGGGGATGGACTCGACCTGGGCGACCTGCTCGGTGCGTTGGATAAAGATTCGTTTCTGGCCAAAATCGATGTCAATTCGATCGCGGAGCAGATTGGTGTCTCACCGGCCATCGTAGATTCAGTGATGCAGCTGTTGGCGCCCAAAATCGAGGCGTTTCTGCCGGACGGGTTGGGTTCCGTGGGTTCCGCACTGGGCAAGCTGTTCGACTGATTGTTGTATCACGCGCGTATCGGTCTGGCGTCTGCCAGATCGATCTGTCACGCATCAGCTTCGGGGGATGAGCTGCCCCGTCGCGCCATCCAACACCCGGATAGGGTCGGTTTTGCCATCCCATTGAAGTGCGGCTTCGTGCAGCTGTCCAAATAGCAGATCGTAAAAATCACTTTTGGCCATGAGTTGCACCATGACCCCGGGTGCTTCGACGAGGTCGACATAAGCGTGGGCCTGGTAGTCGGGCGGCGCACCATAGCGCTGATAGACATCGAACGCCACGCCTTTGGCCTCAAGTTCGTTCAGTTTCTGATCAATATCGCTGACCCAATAGGCCAGATGTTGCAGTCCACCCTGAGGTGTGTGGGCCAAAAAATCCAGGTAAATGGACGGATGGTCCGCAGAGGGTGTAATCACCTCTATCTGTTGATCCCCTGAATACGCAAAACCTGCCTGCATGGCGGCCGTGATGGGTTGATCACGGTAAATGCCAGGAAAGTCCGCAATATCCACAAATACAAAAGGTCCAACACCCCGCGCCAGCCAGTGTTGCATAGCCGCCTCAACATCTGGGACCACGTATCCCTGTTGCACTACAGGTCCAAATAACACACTCATGACATATCCTGACTTTGTCGTCTTTTCGCGAAAGTGAGTGTGCCTGACGCCGTTATTGGAGTAAATTCACCCTACAGCTTAGGCACAATGTCAGAGTCTCCCATGGCTAACTCAAAATATGTCACTAAAACACGCGCTGCGGGTCAGCAGCGCGTACTTAACGTGCGCCCGGACACGCCGGACATTCGCGATCGATACTATGCACCGGCGATGCTGCAGCTGAAAGACAGTGTTTTCAACGATGGTGGGCTTGTGCTGGACCAGGGTACAGAAGGCGCATGTACGGGTTTTGCGCTGGCGGCGGTCATCAATCTGTTGAACATGAAGCGTGGTGAGGCCTTCAGCGCCAGTCCGCGCATGTTATATGAAATGGCGCGCAAACATGATGAATGGCCCGGTGAAGACTATCAGGGTTCCAGCTGTCGTGGCGCAATACGTGGCTGGCGCAACATGGGTGTCTGCAGCAGTCGCGCCTGGCCCTACAAACCGGATAGTCCGGGTACCTTGACCATTGACCGCGCCATGGCTGCGAGGCACAACCCGCTGGGCGCTTACTATCGCCTGCGTCCTGATGTGGTGGATTACCATGCGGCGCTGAACGAGGTGGATGCAATATATGTTTCTGCCAGGGTGCATGATGGTTGGTCCGCACCGCAGGTGCGGGATGACTATGCGGTCATCCAACCCGGGGGGGAGCCGACTGGCGGGCATGCGTTTGCGCTGGTTGGTTATAACCACCTGGGTTTCCTGGTACAGAACTCCTGGGGTGAAGACTGGGGCAAGGATGGCTTTGCCATCTGGTTGTATGAAGACTGGCAAGCCCATGTGTCAGACGGGTGGGTGTTTCGGCTTGGTATCGCCACACCGACAATATTCAGCTTGCGTCCCAGGCCCCGCAGCGAACCTGACGAGGCGGAGCTGGTTAACAAGGGACCCAAGCGACACAGGATTGCCGGGCACTTCGCCCACTTTGACGACGGTCACTATCAAACCCATGGTAATTACTGGACCACCGCGGCTGATCTTCGCCAGACGGCGCGGCGGCTGGCAGACAATCGTGACTGGTATCAGCACGTACTGGTATTTGTGCACGGCGGCTTAAACAGTCCCAAGTCATCTGCTCGGCGTATTGCAGCACTGAAAGACGGTTTTACCCGCAACCGTATCTATCCGTTGCACATCATGTACGACACGGGCTTGGCAGAAGAAATCAGAGATACGCTGGGACGGGTTTCCGCAGAAACGGAGGAGCGTGCAGAAGGGTTTGTGGACTGGGTG
>JBCCUW010000619.1:0-2221 GCA_039196385.1 Pseudomonadota bacterium | reverse complement strand
CTCCATGATTGCTCCCATGGTTTCACTTATTGATTGGGCGGATCTTGCGAATTAGGCGCTTAAATAGACAAAAAGAGCTATACCTAAGTTAATCAATCAGTATGAACCAGCCCGGAGAAAACGTGACACAGGATGTGAGCATGAACCAGAAGATCTTTATTCCTTTCAGCGAAGCGCTGCTGCAGCAGGGCCAGCAACCGCCCGGCGAACTGGTACCCTATCAATTGGCTTATCAATGCGTGCGTCTGCTGGACGGCACTTACGACTTCAGCGATTTGACGCCAGCAAGCGCCGCGCGCGATATGGTTAAGATTGAGCTGCGTCCCGCAGAAAACTTGCAATCACGTCGAGACATGGGGCACGCTGCCTGATCCAAAATTCTGGATAGTTCCGCTTGGCCTACATTGTTGAAAACTGGCTGGAAATCCTCGGCCTGGTTTCCGGTTTGTTGTGCGTCTGGCTCCTCATCCGCGAGAACATCCTGACCTTTCCATTGGGTCTGATCTATTCGGTCATTACCGTTGTTGTGGTCGCGCGCGCCGGGCTGTACGCCGATGTCCTGCTCAACCTCTACTATGTGCTGATGAACGCGTATGGCTGGTATTTCTGGACGTACGGAGGCGCTAAGCGCCGCAGCAATGAGGTGTTAGCCGTGACCCGTATTCCCGGCAACCAAACGCTGTGGTTGGCGGGTTTGCTCTTGCTGGGGACCTTCACGATGGGCTGGTATTTTGCGGCTCATACTGATGCGGCGTTGCCTTATCCGGACAGTTTCACCACTGTGGCGAGCTTTATCGCCATGTGGATGTCAGCGCGCAAGTATTTGGAAAGTTGGATACTGTGGTTTGTAATCGATGTGATCCAGGTTGGCCTCTACCTGGTCAAGGGGATCCATGAGTATGCGTTACTTTATCTGGTCTACCTTGGCATGGCGGTGGCCGGCTGGTTCAGCTGGCGGCGTCATCTGACATATGCCGTCTCACAATGATTCGGGAGGGTCATGAAACGGGAGACAAGACCTGCTCTGGTGGTTTGTACAGGTCCTGAATCATCAGGTAAAACGGCACTCGCACGGCGTCTGGGGGATTATCTGCAAGCGCCACTGGTGGAAGAAATGGCGCGGCCTGTCCTGACCCGTAAGGGGGGGCAGTATCAGCCTACCGACCTGCTTAATATCGCGCATGCACAGCTGCAAGCTGAAGATCAGGCCATGCAGCTTGCGCTGACGCAACATGCCGATTGGGTTGTAGCAGATACAGACCTGCAGGTGATTTACGTCTGGTGGCAGGAGCTATTTGGCCCCGCACCCACCTCCCTGGTTCGCCAGTATGCCGTGCAATCCTCACGACACTATTTGTTATGCGAACCGGATCTCCCCTGGGAGGCTGATGCGCTGCGGGAAAACCCCCACGATCGGCAGCGGTTATTTGAGCATTATCATAATGATCTGCGTGCAAGGCAGGCGAGCTTTGCAGTGGTCAGCAGCACAGGCGAAGCGCGCTGGCAAAGCGCGCTCCGGGGACTGCAGATCTTTCGGTCAGGCAACGGGTAAGCGCACCCCGACGGGTTACCGCAATAACGACAGGCGTTGCGTCGCCAGTACTACCTGATCTTGTATTTCCGGTCGATCATTACCCTGAGAAAGCTGTCGCTGGGCCCAACGTAATTCCCGATACCAGAAGCTGTAGATCACATGGTGCAGGCGTTCTGGCGTGGCCGGCGGCGCATCCATTCTGTCCAGGTAGGCAACCGTCAGTTCCGGCAGTTCCGCAAGTGGCAGTTCCAGTCCCTGGTGTAGATTGACCAGATCGAATAATGGATCGTTGTTGCCGACAAATTCCCAGTCGAGCGTGATCCAACCCTGGGGTGTAATCAGCACATTCCACGGGTTCAAGTCGTTGTGACAGGGCTGCCGCAGATGTTCAGGGGTAGGCACGGGTGGTGCGATGAGCGGTCCATTATTGGCGGAGATGGACCGTGGCGTGTTCTGCAGCCTGTAAATCTCGCCCACCTGGTAGTCCCGACCCGGATCAGGCAGCTGTCGGTGCTGGTTGCTGACATAGTGCAACAGGTGCTCCGGCTGCAGGTCCGTCCATGCTTCAGTCAGCAACTGCCCTTCGACCCAAGGCGTGATCATGACCCCCGTGGCAGCGTCAATGGCCTCCGGCACAACGGACAAGCCAGGCGGCAGCAATGTGTACCAGTTCTGTTCTCGTCTGCG
>JBCCUW010000618.1:0-2226 GCA_039196385.1 Pseudomonadota bacterium | reverse complement strand
GGATTCGTTGAAATTGTCGGTAGGCACAGGCCCGGGTGCCACCGCGTTGACCCGGATGTTGGGCGCAAGCTCGATGGCCAGGGTCTGGGTGAGGCTGTTCACCGCTGCCTTGGAGGCCGCATAGGGTCCGTTTTTAATTGACCCTTTCTGCGCCGCACTGGAAGAAATGTTAACGATGGCGCCGCCATTCGATTGCATGTGCCGGGCAGCAACCTGGCAGGCGGTGAATACTGCTTTCAGATTCAGGTTGAGCTGCGCGTCCCATTCGCTGCCGGAGGTTCTGGTCAGATAACGCGGGGTAGCGTCCGGTAAGCCGCCAGCATTGTTCACCCAGATATCCAGTCCTCCGGCATCAACAGCTGCCTGCGCCACGGCTTCCAGCTGGTCTTCACTGGTCACGTCCGCAGGGACGATCACAGCTTCACAGTCAAGCGTCCTCAGCTCCGTCGCCAGGCTATCCAGATCTGCACGGGTCCGCGAGCTGATCACCAGCTTAGCGCCTGCGCGCGCCAGCTGCAGCGCAATTCCCCGCCCGATACCTTTGCCCGCGCCCGTGACCACGGCGCGCTTGCCTTGCAAACTGAATACTTCAGTCACCTTTCCACCCCCTCATTGTGCTGATGCCGCATTATGGCGCGTAGCGCGGCGCGCCGAAAAGCGTTAAGTTAGCTTCGCTAAAAATTTGTGTGACCGGGAAAACAGGGAGAACAACATGCCTTATGCACCAGCAGAGCGGCCTTTTTATGATGCAGACAGCCACATCATGGAACTGCCGGATTTTCTCAAGTCTTACGCCGACCCAGCGATCCGGGATGAGATCCCGGAAGTCAGCTACAGCGCTTCTATCGTCACTGATGAAGAGGTGGCCGTGATCATGGAACAGGGCGGTAAACACAGTGATGAGCACGTCCAGGCGCAGCTGGCGCTGGGTGATGCGCTCATCGAAAAATCTAAGGAAATTCAAGCGCTTGGCGCGTTTAATTCAGAGGATCGTACAGCCGCGATGGACCTGCTGGGATTTAAGAAACAGCTTGTTTTTGCCACCCATAGCGTGGCCTTTCCATTTCATCCCAGCAGTAAAAAGCCGGCGCATCTGCGTTATGGCGCAACCCGTGCCCACAACCGGCACATGGTGGACTTCTGCGCTGGTGACGATCGCCTGATGGGTGTCGGGATTGTGCCGTTGGATGATCCGGAACACGCTATCCAGGAACTTGAGTGGGCTTTGGAACAAGGCCTGGAAGCCATTTGGGTACCGCACCGCGCACCCCTGGACCGCGCGCCCGGACATGTTGAGCTCGAAGGTTTCTGGGCGCGGCTGGCAGAAGCCGGCGTGCCATTTGTACTGCACGTGGGCGGTGCGCCTCTGCAGGTGCACAAAGCCTGGGGCAACAATGGTCGGGCAGCAACCCGGGATTGGCTCGGTGGCGGTGAAAACGTCCGCACCAAGGATGCTGCCGTGTTGCATCAGGCGCCGGAGATGTTTGTCAGCATGATGGTCATGGATGGTGTATTCGATCGGCACCCGCAACTACGCGGGGCGGCGGTGGAACTTGGCGCAGGCTGGGTTCCGGAGATGCTGCATCGTCTGGATGATGTGTGCCGTATTTTTGGCCGGGCGGACGAATCAGTGCGTTTCGAACGCAAGCCTTCAGAACAGTTGACCGAACAAATGGGTTTTACCCCCATGCCGAATGAAGACGTGGGTCGGCTGATTGCCAACTCAAATCCGGATCTGTACCTGTTTTCCAGTGATTATCCTCATATCGAAGGCACCAAAGACCCCATCGGCCGTTTTGAGCGTTCGCTGAGTGAGGCGGATGAAGCCTGCCGCACCAAATTCTACAGCGAGAATTTTCTGCGCCTCTGGCCAGAATCCCGGGTCAGCTGAATGATTTGGAAGTGGCTTGCCGGTATTGTGGCGCTGGTTGCCTGTGCGGCTGGCGCCACGTTCTGGTTTGCCTGCCCCTGTGAAGTGGTACCCGGCGGGCCCTTGCGCGGTGAAACGGTGACTGCGCCGGTGAGTGACTGGACGTTTGTCAATGCAGTGCCGCTATGCCAGATGCAGGTGGATATCGGTATTCCGTGGTCGCTCAATCTAAACTGCATGGCTGCAGACGGAGAGGCTTTTGTCAGTTGTTCGCGCTGTGCCGACAAAACCTGGTCGCAGGCGGCGCTGCGTAATCCCCGGGGTTATCTGCGTGCCGGTGAGCAAGTCTACCCCGT
>JBCCUW010000617.1:0-2238 GCA_039196385.1 Pseudomonadota bacterium | reverse complement strand
CGACCGTTCTGCCGCGGTGGGTGCGGAGGCAAACCCCAATGACCTCCTCGCGCGCGGACGCAAGAGTATCGCGGTAGATCTCAAACAACCTGAAGGGGTTGAAGTGGTGCTGAAGCTGGTTGAAACGGCGGACGTGCTGATCGAAGGCTTCCGCCCGGGTGTGACGGAGCGGTTGGGTCTGGGTCCGGACGTCTGTCTGGCGCGCAATCCCAAGCTGGTCTACGGGCGTATGACTGGCTGGGGACAAACGGGCGCCATGGCTTCAGCCGCCGGACATGACATCAACTATATTTCACTGTCCGGCGCTTTACATGCCATTGGTGACACCGGCGGTCGTCCGGTACCTCCGCTTAATCTGGTGGGTGACTTTGGTGGGGGTGGCATGTTGCTGGCCTTTGGCGTGGCGGCGGCCTTGTTTGAGACCCAGCGCTCCGGGCAGGGCCAGGTGATCGATGCGGCCATGACGGATGGCTCCGCGCTGCTCATGAACGCAGTTTATGGATTGATGAACAGCGGTCGTTGGTTACCCGAACGGGGCACCAACCTGCTTGATGGTGGGGCCCACTTCTACGGCACTTACGCAACCAGCGATGGTAAATACATCTCCATCGGCTCAATCGAACCACAGTTTTACGCGTTGTTGCTGGAAAAGACCGGGCTGCAGGATGATCCAGAGCTGGCGAAGCAGATGAGCCGAGATAACTGGCCTGCGTTGAAAAATAAACTGGAAGCGGTGTTTGCCAGCAAAACCCGTGACGAATGGGATGCCATTATGCTGGGCACCGACATCTGTTATGCCCCGGTGTTGAGCTTTGATGAAGCCATCAACCAGCAGCACAATCAGGACCGGGCAACCTTTGTTGAATCTGCGGGCGTTCGCCAGGCTGCTCCGGCGCCGCGCTTCTCGCGCACGGAGCCGCAGCTGCCGGATGGTGCGGTTGCGCCTGGCGCGCACTCCAAGGCGATTCTTGAAGAACTGGGTTTGCCGGCGGGTGATATCGCTAATCTGCTGGAATCTGGTGCAGTAGCCTGACAATCCCGCACAAGCTCTCGCAAATCCTGCGGAATGTCAGGTAGTTTTAGTTTTCTGTTTACAATTTACTTGAAGTTCTGCAAGCGCGCTCACGTAGAATTGTGACGTAGATCAATTAGTTCGTTGGGGGATGAGCTATGACGTTGATACGTCGCGTGAGCGTGGCACTTTGGGTCGTTGGCGTTGCCTTGGGCGCGCCAGCTGCCCTGGCTAACAAAGATTCCGGTGTGGTGCGCTGGGTAGACAGCAATGGCGAAGTACACTTTGGTCAGAGGCAGTTTGCCCCTGCTATTGCCGGTCAGGATGTTGAATCGGTCAAAATTCAACCGGCCAATGGCATGGATGTGCCAGCAAACACACAGTACCGCAGCCGTAGCAGTTCAGCCGGTCCAAGTGTGGCGCTGATGGAACATCGGGTGAAGAAAAATCCGCGCGGTTTTCGTGGCTTTGATGGCCGCAGTAGCCGTAGTAGCCGCGGTAACCGGACCCGCAACCGAACCCGTTAAGCGGGCTCGTTGTTATCGAACTGCTGATTTATCTCCATCTGGATGGCCTGTTCGATACTCAGATAGTCCCGGCCCAGCTTGGCGCTGATAGCCAGCAGATCGCTGTGTTCAGCTTTCCAACGCAGCGCCCCGTTGGGTTGCGTGACTACCTTAACTCGAACATCGCCCAGGCTGGTAGATAGCGTCTGCTGCTGGCGCGGTAACTCAATTTTCTCAAACGGCAGAATGCGCAGACCGATAGTGGTCGACTGGTTCAACAGGGTCGCGCACACCGCCGCTTTGGCCTCCGCCGAGCAAAGTGCCACCAGGCAGTTTGCGGGTCGGTTCTTTTTCATCATGATGGGGCTGGTATAGACATCCAACGCGCCTGCATCGAATAGAGCCGACATCAGTGGGGCAAAAGCTTCAGGCGACATGTCATCAATATTGGCTTCAATCTTGTACTGAATCAGCGGGTCGTCTGCCGGTGCTCCCGTATATTCGCCCAGCACCACGCGCAGTACATTGGGCAAGGCAAAATCTTTGTGGCCGATTCCGTAACCGATCCGTTCGGGGGCAAAAGCCCGGCTGGGACTGAACTCATGCACACTGGCGCTGAGTATGGCTGCCCCGGTCGGGGTGGTGGCTTCTCCCTGCACGCCGCCATAGGTGCAAGGCGCGCCGCTGAGCAGTTCCTGGGTTGCCGGCGCCGGCACCGGG
>JBCCUW010000616.1:0-2238 GCA_039196385.1 Pseudomonadota bacterium | reverse complement strand
TTTATTAGCCGCCTTTTCGCCAGGTTCACCGTAAAGGGCTTTGAGTCGTTCCGGGGTCATAGGTCTCCCTGTGCTGGAATTGGCGATAACGTCTGGTTCGCTGGAATCAGCTGCCCAGCATGGTGGCGGTATACAGCATCCGGCCTGCCACCACAATCAGCAGGGCACCGAACAGCTGTTTCAGGCGGGGTGCCGGCACTCGATGCGCCACCTTCACCCCCAGTGGGGCAGTGATGACAGCAGCAATGGTGATGATGCCAAAGCTGACGGGATCCACGTAGCCAAATTCAGTGACGGATGCACTAACGTCCTGAAAGAAGCCGTAACTCAGTGCCCCGGCGGCGGCGATCAGCACGCCCAGGGCGCTGGAGGTGGCGGTCGCGTTGTGTGCCGGGGTATTGAAGTAGATCAGTGTGGGTACGATCACGTTGCCGCCGGCAATGCCGGCAATGCCTGACATCAGGCCACCAAAATAACCGATGACACTCCCCCCAACCGGACCGGGAAAGGTGCGGTGGGGGGAAGGTTTCCAATTGGTCAGCATGACCACCGCGACAAAACACAGAAACGCACCAATGAGACCGCGCAGCAGTGCAGCGTTCAGCTGCGGGGCCAACAACCCGGCGCAGAAGCTGCCGAGCACAAATACCACTACAAGCTTGCGGAACAGATCCCAGCGCACCATGGACGCGCGATACTGGGTGTATGCAGCAGACAGCGAGGTGAACACAATACAGGCTAAAGAGGTGGCCACAGCAACCAGAGTAACCTGGTCTGCGGGGTAAGCACCGGTGGATTCGAACAACAGAATCAGCCCGGGCACAATCACCACGCCGCCACCGATGCCCAGCATGCCCCCCAGAAATCCGCTGCTCAGACCAATCAGGGCCAGGCCTGTGAACAGCGGTATCGATATTTCGCTCAACAACTTATTCGGTTCCCGCCTGCGTCGCGTTAACGCAGCTGAATCTTGTGCTGCTTGTTATACAGGTCGTGGTAACTTGATGCCACCAGACTTGCACCGGACTTGCACCAGACTTGCACCAGACTTGCACCAGAAGAGACGCTGTGGTTTTCTCATGACATTACATGAGGGGAAAGGTTAGATGAGCACATTTGTCCTGGTACATGGCTCCTGGCATGGCGCGTGGTGCTGGTACAAAATCGTGCCCGCGCTGCAAGCCGCCGGGCATAACGTGGTAGCGCTGGATTTGCCTGGTCTGGGTAACGATAAAACCCCCGTTGCGGAGGTCACGCTCGATAGCTGGTTGGCGTGTGTTTGTGCTGCTCTGGATGAGGCCGCCGAGCCTGTGGTGCTGGTCGGGCATAGCCGTGGGGGGCTGGTCATCAGTGGTGCCGCAGAGCGGCGACCTGACAAGATTGCCAAGTTGGTTTATCTCGCGGCTTTTCTGATGCCATCCGGTCAAACCATGTTGGAGGCTGCGGGCACTGATCCGGATTCGCTTGCCGCGACCCATCTCGATCCGCATCCTGAAGAAGGTTATATTCTGGTGAAGGATGAAGGCGTGGTACCCGCGTTTTACGCGGATTGCACTGCGCAGGACATTGCGCTGGCGCGCTTATGCCTGCAGCCCGAGCCGCTGGTACCGCTGGGTACACCGCTGCAGACCAGCCCGGAGAATTTTGGCCGGGTGCCGCGCGCTTATATTGAATGTACCGGAGACCGGGCGATCAGCATTGCGGCCCAACGGCGCATGCATGGGGCGTTGTCCTGCGACCCGGTGTTAACCATGCACACAGACCATTCGCCATTTTTCTCGGCACCCGAAGAACTGACCCAGCATCTGCTCAGTCTGGTTTGATCTGGCCATAGCGGCTAAGATCCGGGCGTGGAATTCAGAACACTGAACAATCGGGATATTCCGCAGATTGCGCTGTGGAATGTGGCATTGCACGTTGACGAGGGTTCTGTGCCCATGTCGGTGCCAGATGCTGAAGCGCGCTTGCGTAGCTGGATGGCCACAGGCAAGTTCAGTGGTTCCATCTTCAGCTTAGATGGACAAGCGTTTGGCTATATTCTCTATGAACACCTGGCGGCAAATCCAGATATGCGCGGCTCAACAGACTCGGTGTATGTGCGTCATTTTTATGTTCTGCCTGAATACCGCAGGCAGGGGATTGGCACAGATGTGTTCAGGCGCTTTCAGGAAGAGATGGGCGAAACAAAAATGACACTGGATGTTAAAGTGACCAATCCGGCGGGGCAGAAGTTCTGGG
>JBCCUW010000615.1:0-2244 GCA_039196385.1 Pseudomonadota bacterium | reverse complement strand
GGTCAGCTCTCGTAGTTGGTCCTACAACGAGCAAAGAAGGGTCGGTGCAAACCGACCCTTTTTAGTTTCTGGGATCTGCAATTTCCTTTCCGGCACTTTCATTCCCTGCACTTTCATTCCCTGCACTTTTATTCCCCGCACGCTTATTCTCAGTATTCAGAACAAACCCAAGCCCCCGCATCGACATGCTGCTAATGCTTGTCATATGTGTTTCATCCGCAATAAATTCCATTTTGATGCGCAGACCAGGATAGTCCCGCTGCAGCAGCGTTTCGTATAAACGAAAAGCATTCGACAGCGTACCGTCCAACTCAAGCTCTCCTGCCGACAGATACACGACCTTAGCCAGGTCCGAATGGCTTTTCGCGTAACGCGCTTCACTGCTGAAGACAAACTGGTCATCCCAGTTCATCGAGGCGCTACCAATCACGTAGCGGTCGAAAGTATCCGTGTGGTTGAACAACACGTGCAGGGCAAACAGCCCCCCAAAGGAATAACCCACCAACGTAGAGTCCCCGTTGGTGCTGTACTGCGCATCTATGAAGGGCCGCAATTCGTTGTTGATATAGCTGATGAATTTATCCGCCTGACCACACTCCGAGTCAGTCAGTTTGCTCTGTTGCTGATACGCCGCATCGCACGTCGGGGTGAGATCACGAACGCGGATCCGCGTGATTGATGGCACATCCCAACCAATGCCCACGATGATTGACTTGGGATATTCAGCGTAAGCCTGCGCCAGATAAGTCGCCGCGACCGACGACAACAGATAATTGGCGTCCGTCACGTAAATAACCGGATACTTTGTGTTCTGCGGGTCGTAACCCAGAGGCAACAACACATCAACACGAAAACGGTCGCCAACCGTCGCAGACTCGGTGATATAGCGGTCAGACCGGTTGAACTCAGCCGCTCCCGTGCGGACATATTCTGTTGCTGCAGCCGCGGTGCTACAAATCAAGAACAACAATAGTGTGATGGCGCGCATGCTGGCCTGCTTCGATCAATGGGGCCGGCTATTATGCGATTGATTCACCCGCTGGTCGATGGCTGACACTGGTCTGGGTAATTAGCAGCGCTGCACCGATCAGTGCAAACCCCTTGATGAATGAGGCTTGCTGAATGGCGCGCATCGCCTCGTCCTCTGCGTACAACATCTCGTAACCGTGCACCACTACCGTGACAGGTATGAGAAATAGAATCAGCAACCAGCCACCCAGACGCGGACGCCAGTTAAACAGGATCATCCCAGCCGCCGCCAGCTCGACAACTCCAGAGACCAATACCCAGAACACTGGGAAGGGGAATATTTCCGGCATCAATCCCACGTAGTAAGGAATGTTGGTGAAATGGGTGACGCCCGACAAAAAGAAGAGCGCGGTAAACAACAAACGAGCGCAGATTGTGAGCCCTGGTGAACACGGCAGTTGCGCTTCAGCAAACATCGTTTTGATTGTCATGATTATTCCTGCGATGGTAATTTGCGAGCGTCATGCGGCACTGCGTTCATTGGGTCTGCGCAGCATGCCGCCGGACCCAGTCGCTGATGGCCTGTTTACGCGACGCACTGGCATCTCGCGCCACACCGGCAATGATCTCCGGTAAGCGCACTGCCGCGAGCGCCTCGCGATAGCCAGCTTCAGCCTGCTGGAACGCTGCGGCAATCGTACACGGCCCCGAACACTCTGCTGGTGAGGCGCCACAGGGGCCGCTGCGCCGGACTTCGGTACAGCGGAAACTCGGCGTCGTGCCTTCTATCGCGGCGGTGATATCCCACAGCGACACGGTTTCCGCCAAACGCGCCAGCCGATAGCCTCCAGCAGCCCCGCGCTTAGCCGCGACAATGCCGGCCCGGCTTAGTGCCTGCAGTTGTTTTGCCAGATAAGGGGTGGGCACGCCAAGAAAGTCTGCCAGTGCCTCTCCCGGCAGCGCCCCGCCGGGAGGCAACAAGCCAAGCAAAGCGCAGGTGTGTGCTGCCCATTCAACCCCCTTGCCAATTTTCATCCGTCACCCAGCCGCTGACGTAACTCTGCAACCCGCGCGCTGTTAACGCCCGCATCCGAATACCCCACTCGCGACGCGGAGCGTACATGCACCACATCTGCGCTAAGCAGGAACTCCATATCGTCAACAAAACCAAAAGTTGCGGAGCTGAACTCGGCCGCCAGATAGTGCTCGTTTTGTTCGATCACAGTGCCACCCATGTCGCTGATTGCCGGGGCTAATCGCCCCCAAACCTCGGCC
>JBCCUW010000614.1:0-2251 GCA_039196385.1 Pseudomonadota bacterium | reverse complement strand
GGGGGGATACAGCCGTGCATTTCGCACTTGATCTGATCACAAGCCTGTTTGTGCTGGCGTTGGGTTTCGTCGCGCTTTCTGTCGTGGTCTTGTTCTTCATTGATCGCTTTCAGACGTCCGACACCGTCCGGCGCAATTACCCGGTCATCGGGCGCATGCGCTACATCCTGTCCGAGCTTGGCGAGTTCTTCCGACAGTATTTTTTCGCGATGGATCGCGAGGAGATGCCGTTCAACCGGGCAGAGCGCTCCTGGGTGTACCGGGCCGCAAAAAACGAAGACCTGACGGTAGCGTTTGGGTCTACCCGGGATCTGCGCCCAGTGGGCAGTCCGCTGTTTGTGAACTGCCCCTACCCGACTCTAGAAGAAGACACTGCCCCCACCAGCGACCTGGTGATTGGCCCACACTGCCCGAATCCTTACACCACCAGCTCGGTCTTCAATATATCTGGCATGAGTTATGGCGCCATTTCCAAGCCGGCGGTATTGGCCTTGTCCGGTGGTGCGAAAAAAGCTGGTGTATGGATGAATACCGGTGAAGGCGCGTTGTCACCTTGGCACCTGGAAGGCGGAGCAGACATTGTTTTCCAGATTGGCACGGCCAAATACGGGGTTCGGGATGCCGAGGGTAATCTGAGTGATGAACGCCTGCGCGAGGTGGCTGCGCATGAGCAGGTCAAGATGTTTGAGCTGAAACTGAGCCAGGGCGCCAAGCCGGGCAAGGGCGGCATTCTGCCGGGCGAAAAGGTCACCCAGGAAATTTCCAAAATCCGGTTTATCGATGTGGGGCAGGATTCTATCAGCCCCAATCGTCACCCGGAGGTGGACTCAGCCGATGACCTGCTGGATCTGATTAACCGGATTCGTGACGTTACCGGTAAACCCACCGGCTTTAAGGCGGTCATTGGTGCTTATGGGTGGATTGATGAGCTGTGTCAGACCATCCATCAGCGGGGTATCGAAAGTGCCCCGGACTTTATCACCATAGACAGCGCGGACGGTGGTACCGGGGCGGCACCTGCCAGCCTGATCGACTATATGGGATTGCCACTGAAAGAAAGCCTGCCGCTGGTGGCTGACATACTGGAGAAGCATGGGTTGCGTAAACGCATCCGCATTATTGCCAGCGGCAAACTGGTGACTCCGGGGCAGGTGGCCTGGGCGCTCTGTCTCGGGGCTGATGTCACGGTGTCAGCGCGCGGCTTTATGTTCGCGTTAGGCTGTATTCAAGCGTTGCAATGTAACAAAAATACCTGTCCGACCGGGATCACTACCCACGACAAGGACCTGCAACGTGGCCTGGATGTTACGGACAAGACCGAGCGGGTTTACCACTATGCGGCATCAATGCGCAAAGAAGTCGGCATCATTGCGCATTCCTGCGGGGTGCCAGAACCGCGCCGTCTGAAGCGTTTCCACTGTCGAATTGTCCAGGAAGATGGCTCCTCCAGGCCCCTGGATGAGCTTTATCCGGCTGGCGGTTGAGCCGGCGACATGGATGGCGATGGGGCTAAAGGCTATTGTTTGAGTCTGCCCGAAGCCTGGTGTGATTTCCCCTTTGGCCCCGATGTCTACGTATTTAAGGTCAGACAGAAAATGTTCGGCACGTTGGGCTGGGAACAGGATCTGGCGCGTATTAATCTCAAGTGTGACCCTCACGAAGCGCAGATTCTGCGGGACATGTTCGAGGCCGTCCTGCCGGGTTATCACATGAATAAAACCCATTGGAACACGGTGCTGCTGGACAACTCGGTGCCGACGAATGAAATTCAGCGCATGATTGATGTTTCGTACACGTTGGTGGTTAAAAAACTGTTGCGCGCGGAGCGTCAGCAGCTGGAGATCACCCACGGCCGGGAAGCGATCTATCGGACCTGACTTGTCCAGGCCTGACTTGTCCGGGCCTGACTTGTCCGGGAATGGATAACTGAAACGTCAATTTGAATATGGCTTAACGGGGGGAGGGAAATGTACATACCAATCTGGTGTTTGCTGGGCGGCGTGGTATTGCCCTATATCTGGGCAGGGGTTTCGGTGCCGTTTCGTAATCGGCAACTGGGCGGGCTTGACCTGGCCCAACCGCGCTTGCAGGCGGGCTTGCTCAGCGATGGCGGCGCAGGTGCCTGGGGTGCGCAGATGAACCAGTGGGAAGCGTTATCGGTCTTTGCCGCTGCCAACCTGGCGGCGTTTATGCAGAATCTGGATCCCACCGGCTTGTGGGCCACCGCCAGTCTCGTCTGGCTGGGGGCGCG
>JBCCUW010000613.1:0-2264 GCA_039196385.1 Pseudomonadota bacterium | reverse complement strand
GCCACCACCGCCACCACCGCCGGATGACTCTTTTTTAATGCCGGTAGGTTCGCCACCAGAGCCAAACCAGGGTTCACCGATTTTTGGCCGCAGAAAGTAATCCGGGTCGAACTGGGCGCTGGATTGCGCAAATGTGGGTGGCGCGATAATGCTGCCGGGCTCGGTGCCCGCTGCATAATCCGCGTCATAGTATATCTGGTTATCGTCCGCTACCGAGCGCGCAAACATCATGATGTGGCTCGCTTCCACCGGGAACTTGTCAACCGCCATGGCTTCCCCCTCTCTTATTGAGCTTGTGAGTAATCAACTTTGGAATCCCACAGGGATTCCGCTAAATAGCTATTCTGTTGTGTCTTTGTCCCTTTCTTGTCGCATGATGGCGCGCAGAGAAACACAACAGGGCCAGGGAGTATCTCCAAGCAGGAGATGACATTCAAGCGTCGGTTGGGTAACGGTCACCGACACAGCAGTGACGGGGAAACATCAGTTTTGAGGGGGCCAGGCGTTACTTGCCCTTAAACTCGGGATTCCGTTTGTCTAAAAATGCGGTGATGCCCTCAATTTTGTCTTCAGTTTGCACCAGCGCCCCCTGAGCATACTTTTCAAACATCAGCGCACCAGCCAGGCTGGCTTCCATACCAAAGTGCACCATCGCTTTCATGGTGCGTGGCACAAATGGGGCGAACGAAGCCAGATGTTCCGCCATCCGAGCCACTTCAGCCAGCAGTTCATCACTCTCAACCAGCCGGGTGACCAGGCCGATCTGCAGGGCCCGCTGGGCGTCAATAGGTTCGCCCATCAGCATCATTTCCATACCCCAGCCACGGCCAACAATGCGGGGCAGACGCGCCGTCGCACCCCCGCCGGGGATAATACCGAGCTTGCCTTCTGGTGTGGCAAAACGTGACTTCGGCGTTGCCACGCGTAAATCACAGCCCAGGGCTACTTCCAGACCACCGCCCATACAGATGCCGTCGATCGCGGCGATGGTGGGTTTGGGGGTACGTTCCAGCTTGTCCGCCAGCCCCTGCACAATGGGTTCCAGCGCTTTTTTAAAGTCCCGATGCAGGACCTCGGACAGATCTGACCCGGACGCAAAACTTTTGCCACCAGCGCCGGTAATAGCAATGACCCGGACAGCATCGTCATCCGCCGCAGCATCCACTGCCTGATGTAATTCATCCAGAGTATCCAGGGAGATCGCATTGTGTTTGTCAGCGCGGTTTATGGTGATGAGCGCCAGCGGGCCCTGCACCTCGTACAAGAGATTGTCTAGTTGCATATTTTTTAGGAAAGTCTTCTGCGAAAGTATTCTGAAAAAGTACTCTGGGAGTTCCGGGTTGGACTGCGTCTGCAGACGCGTTATTTCTTCAACAGTCCTTTTAACGCACCACCCAGTTTTTCGTCAATCTCGCCCTGCACTTTTTCCAGTGCCTGCTGTTTCACGCCTTCTACATCCAGACCCTGGCTGACCGCAGCTTGACTGACGGCTGTAGTAATGGGCTTGAGTATTTCCTGGGCCAGTTCTGCAGCGGTGGCGCCGTTGCTTTTGCGGCCAATACCCTGCAAACGAATGTCCGGGATGGTCAGATCCATTCGACCGAGTAGATCTGAATCCAGTGACGCTTTCGCGTTGGTGAAGGCAAACGAATCAACGATGAACCGTGTTTCCGAAGTTTCTTCTGAGGCGCCGGTTTCCGCTTCAGCGGAGGGTCCGCCCGTAGCGGCTTCCAGATTTTCCATGAGCTGCTGAAAGTTGGTTTTGCTACCCTTGGCCACAGCGGCGATGACAGCGGAATCAATGACCACCTCTTTCATAACCACCAGTTCGCTGCTGATCTGCTGGGTATCCAGGGCAACTTTGACCTCACCCAACTGCATGGCTGCAGGGCCTTCGAAACCGGCAGGGTTGCCAATACTCAAGCCATTCACCTGTGCGGACCCCTCGGTCAGGGCCAGATCAACCGCATCCACAGACACGTCTGTGGCCAGATAATCAGGGCCAAATTCTTCGATGACCGATTTGATCAGGCTGCCGGAATTCAGTGCGACAAATGCCACCCCACCGACAACCAGTAATACCACGATGCCAATGATCCACAGGATCGCCTTCATGTTCGCCTCCTTCTGCCTTGCCTATTGCTTACCTTGCCTGTTGCGGGAGGATACAACGACCTGCGGCGCAGCGCTAAGTGCTTTCAATGTCTTTGATGAAACTCTGTGCTTCGGCGATCGAACGTTCCATATCGGCAATCAATTGGCCG
>JBCCUW010000612.1:0-2264 GCA_039196385.1 Pseudomonadota bacterium | reverse complement strand
GGCCCAGCTGCGGCCTTTAGCGTTCCTGCCCGAGGGCACGCAGTTTCGCCATTGGCGTGCGGGGACGGTACTCAGTGAAAACCGCCTGGGTGATGATGCGCTGACGCGGTTTGGTATGCCGTATTACCACATGCACCGTGCTGACCTCATGCAGGTCCTGGTAGAGGCCGCCGGGCAGCAACCGGAAATAGAATTACTGACCTCCACCAGCGCGACCGCATTTACCCAGACTAACGACGGTGTGCAGTTGCATACAGGTACTGCCGACTACGCGGGTGATCTGTTGATTGGTGCGGATGGCATCCACTCAATCGTGCGGGAACAATTATGGGGTGAAGAGCAACCCAGTTTCACCGGTAATGTTGCGTGGCGCGCGCTGGTCCCCACACATTGCCTGCCTGCTGATCTGGTGCGCCCCGTGGCAACAGTCTGGTGGGGGCCGGGTAAACACTTTGTGCACTACTATGTGCGCGGCGGAGATCTCGTCAACTGTGTCTGTGTTGTCGAAAAAAATGGTTGGGAAGTCGAATCCTGGACTGAACCGGGTGACCTGGCGGAACTGCAGCAGGATTTTGCCGGCTGGCACAGCGATGTGCAGCAGCTGATTGATGCCATACCCTCCGCAACCCTGTTCAAGTGGGCGCTGTTTGATCGTTCACCCATGCCGGCCTGGGGGCAGGGCAGGGTGACGCTGCTCGGGGATGCCTGTCACCCGACGTTACCGTTTATGGCTCAGGGTGCGGCGATGGCGATTGAGGACGCGGCGGTGCTGGCCGCCTGCCTGCGTGAGCGCGCTCCCGTGGCGGCGGCACTGCAGCGCTACGAACAGTTGCGCCGCGCGCGTACGGCAGGCATTCAGAAAGGCTCGCGACGTAACGCACGGGTGTTTCATTTGTCCGGGATTAAAGCCTGGCTGCGCAATCGTGCTGCGCGCACTGCGGGTAATCGGACCGTCGAACGTCTTTATCAATACAACGCGTTGACCGCAGCGGGCGGCAATAACCAGGCAGGTAGCACCCTGGAAAGCAATAGCCAGGAACCCCTCCAGCGATAACTCTGGAATCTGGTGGTACGTTATTCGTTGTCTGTCGGACGACTGCCTACCAGGTTAGCTTGGATTGCCGCAGCCATGGCGCCAAAAACCGCATCATCATGCTGTCCGAGCAGGTTGTGATTGTTCAACCCTTGCGTCAGCACCAGATGGGTGCGCGCGATGGTGACCACGTCGTCGGCTTGCCCGCGAATTTTGCCCGCGCGTTGGCCCAGACGAATCAACTGTTCAAAGTGTTCAAGTATTTGCGCCTCATGGCTGCGGTAAACCGCACGAATGCGCTTGCTGGTTGGCAGGTCGGCCAGCGCGGTGCGAAAAATCAACAGGTGCTTGTTGAAATAGCTGATCGCGGCGTAGACCCCGTCGCGACAGACTGTTTCGGCACCTTCAGCGAGCAATTTCTCTATCGTCCACTGTGCTTGCACCTGGGTCACAAGCTCGTCCAGCGCAAGCCCGAATGCATCCGCCATTGCTTCGTCTTTGGCGGCGAAGTGCTTGTAAAAAGTTGCGACTGACTGATTGCAGCGCCTGGTGACCGCTTCAGCCGAAAACGTACCTGTCGCACAGATTTCCGCCAACGTTGCGGCAATCAGGCCCTGATGCGTGCGGGCATATTTTGAGGTCTGGACTGACTCTTCCATCTAGCGCCCTACCGCCGTCTAAAAATTTATAGTGTAACTATAATTCTTGAAATTAAAAGTAGAGTCGGTACATACTTGAGTTTTACATCAGGCATGAACGCATGATCCACAATGATGATCTGCTCCAGAATGCGGAGCGTCTGCGACAGTCTTTTGCTGAGCAGGCGGAAGCGATGGAAACCGCCCGGCGGATCCCGGCGGATGTTTCCTCCGCCATGGCCAAAGCCGGTTTTTACCGCATGTTTGTACCTAAAGAATTCGGCGGCCTGGAAACCCCTCCGGCAATCGCCAGTCGTGTGTTTGAGGCGCTGGCGCGCGGCAACGCCTCGTGCGCCTGGGTGAGCTTTATCGGCGCTACCAGCGGCTCCGCGCTCGCGCGGATTGAAGATACTCAGGCGCGGGAAATATTTGCCACGCCGGAAACGATGATTGCCGGCGTTTTTGCACCTAACGGCAAGGCTGAGCGGGTGGCTGATGGCTTTCAGGTCAGCGGTCGCTGGCAATGGGGATCCGGTACCCAGAATGCAGACTGGATATTGGGCGGCTCGCCATTGTCTGTTAATCGGCAGCCG
>JBCCUW010000611.1:0-2276 GCA_039196385.1 Pseudomonadota bacterium | reverse complement strand
GTTTAATCGCAGCCATGGTTTGAGTACTTCGGAAATGGGCATTGCGCTGTTTTATCTGGGTTTTGCGTCGATTGCCGGTACTTTCCTGGGGGGTTATCTGGGCGACAAGTTTGGCCAGCGGGACGTACGCTGGTACGTGTGGCTGCCGGCCCTGGCCACCATTGTTTCGGTGCCATTCAGCTGTTTTGTCTATCTGCATCACGCACCCTACACAGCGTTGTGGGTGCTGTCTGTTGCCTACTTTCTGGGTGCTTACTATCTCGGCCCAACGTTTTCCCTGACTCAGGGCATGGTGGGGTTACGGATGCGCGCGCTGGCGTCCAGCATTCTGTTATTCATTCTCAATATTATCGGCCTTGGTCTGGGCCCGCAGTTTACCGGGATTGCTTCGGATGTTTTGAACGTCACGACGGACCTGGGCCAGGATTCACTGCGCTGGGCCCTGGTCATAAGTCTGGTGTTTAATGTGGTGTCCGCCCTGCTCTACTGGATGGCTGGCAAAACCCTGAAAGATGACCTGGCCGCCAGTCAGCAGATGTCTTGACACCGGCTGGCGTTAAGAGCCGAAGCGATAACGGACTTTGAACACCAACAGGTCAGCCAGGGGGTCGCGGAACGCTGAATCGAAGAGGTCGTTAAAGCCCGCTTCACCCAGCGCTTCGCGGGTATCAGCAAACCGGGTGTAGACCAGAAAGATGTCGGACAACGGAGCAATCTCCCACCGGTAACGCAGCTGAATATTGTACTGCGACACTGAGAAGTCGTAACTGTCGTCAAACCCAGGGCCCACCGGTTTGTCTATGGGGATCAGATTGTCAGGCTGCGCAGGCACCAGGAAAAAGTCTTCTTCTTCCGCCTTGATACCGATCCACTGCACGGCCAGCTTGAGTTGCTGGCGCGCGTTAATGAAGTATTCCACCGACAGCTTTGGTTCCCATTGTCGCGACGTCAAGGTGGCAAACAGGTCATCGTCCTGGTGCAGCAGCCAGCCATCGCTGACGCTGTAGCGGCTTTCCAGTTCCACTGAAAACTGATCCGTCGGGCGCCAGAACACCGCAAAGCTGGCGCTGTATCTGGGATCTCCAAGGTGCTCTTCCTCATACTGGGCCCCCACCTCAAAGCTCCAGGTTTTAGCTGTGTCCGACGTCCAGGTGACCTCGCTGTTGTAGCGCTCTTCAATCCGATACGTGCCATTGCCAAAACTATTCAGATCATCGTAAAAACTGGGGGAATAACCGGCACGCAGAATCAGTTGCGACAGATTATTGAGATTCACGCGGTTGGCGAACGAGATACTGGCGCCTGTGAACAGGCTCTCCGTGACGTTTTTCTGCACGAAACCGCGCACATCAAACTGATTTTCCCGGGCCCAGGACAGGTCAGACTTGGTCCATTGGAACGAACTGCGGATACGGTATTCATCATTGCGCTGCAGAAATCCCAGATCGTTGATATCAATGTGCTCATCAAAGTACTCGAGCCCTACCCGATGTACCCGACCCTGACCATAGTTCATCTCAAAATCCACAAACCCGCCGTAGCCGGTGTCTTCGTTTTCGATATCTGAACTCATGATCTGACCGTCCACCTTAAAGTCACCGTTGGCGGTGAGATAGTGGAAGTCCACGCCATTGACCATGGCATTCTGCTGGCGGTTCAGGACCGCGGTGGACAGGACTCCGACCGCGCGATAATCACCACCGACGCTGTCCTCGTAAAGAAAACGGGCAATGCCATAGTCACTGCCATCTTC
The DNA here is from genome assembly GCA_039196385.1 of Pseudomonadota bacterium. Lineage (GTDB taxonomy): Bacteria > Pseudomonadota > Gammaproteobacteria > Pseudomonadales > Azotimanducaceae > UBA4421. Next base: position 523 of record JBCCUW010000611.1, on the reverse strand, counting down.
CTGCACATGAAAACTCTGGCCATTTTCCATGGCATCCAGGGTCACTTCGCCCTCGAAAGCACCCATCACCCCATAACGGAGTTTGCCCAACTGGCCAGTGGTGCGCACCGCGCCCTTGAGCTCAACCGGGCGCAATAATTCCCGCTCTTCAACCTCTACGCTGTCCGGTACGTCGGGTGCTCGCGGGCGACCACCGATCCGTCGCGTATTCACCATGGTATAGGGCAGACCCCGCCGACCTACCCCCCGGCCCCGGGTGTCTGCGCGGGGCGAGGCAAAAAATATCTCCTGACCTTCAAGGAAAAACAAGCGCTTGTCAGGGAAGAAGGTTTCAGTCGCCGTCAGGTTAATATCAACATCGTCCGCTTCAACATTGCCGAAGTCCGGGTTCAGCGTAGCATTCAGCTGAAAGTTAGTGGACGGTCGCCAGAATACATCTGCGCCAACACGGTAGTCGGGCTCATCATCCACAAAATCAAACGCGGTAGAGGCAAAAGGATAAATGTTGTACTGCTGACGGGGT
>JBCCUW010000610.1:0-2301 GCA_039196385.1 Pseudomonadota bacterium | reverse complement strand
TGAAAGCCAGGGTGGGGCCGTGAAACAGTTCAAGAACCAGGACGTCATCCAGCTTGACCTGGCCCACCACATCCGCGTGTGCAAAATCAGCGTAAGCCTCCTGGATGAGCTTGTTGAGCACGGGGGTGGGAATATCATCAACAAACAGGCCAATCACCGACTGGGCCAACTGGACAAAGTCCAGCTCGCGCCAATCCTCCAGCTGGCTGCGCACGTCCGGGATAGACTCCGGGACCAGCAGGCCACCATCCGGTGCCAGTCCCATCAGCAAGCTATCTACAAAACTCAAACCCTGCGCACCACCACGCGTGCTGCGATATTTCATGTCCGTTTCCGGTCCCTTTGGAGGCCGCGTATTTTACGCATTTGGCCAACAGGTTGCAGGTTTTGATTTAACTGCTGCGTCGCTCAGATAGAACCGCGACCGTAGTTGTTTTCCGGCTTGCGCGGCGGATCCGCCCGATGACCCTTCGGAACCTCACTGACACTGCCACCTTGAGCCAGAAAATTTTCCACGTCGTCAGCCAGCTGACCGCGCTGAGCAGCCCGCGCTTCGGGGGTATAAACGTCTTCACTGCTAGGTTCCTGGTCCACGCGATATCTCCGAATCTGTTGGTTCGCGAGTAGTTATAGTTCAATTTGCCAATTGCGCCAGCAATCGGGCAAAAATAGAATCGGGCAAAAAAAAGAATCAGGCAAAAAAAAGCCCCGGCTGACGCCGGGGCTTTTTGTACACGCTAGTTGCGTTTAGGCGCTTCGGGAAAATTCCGGATAAGCTTCGATTCCAGTTTCCGTCGCATCTGCTCCTTCGTACTCTTCCTCTTCGGAGATACGCACGCCCATGATCATCTTGATCACAAACCAGCCGCCGAGACTGACCAGGAAGGTCCAGGCAAAGATAACCACAATACCAATCAGCTGAGCGGTCAGGGTAGCGTCAGCGTTGGTGATACCCACCGCAAGCAGCCCCCAGATACCGCAGGTACCATGGACGGATATGGCGCCAACAGGATCGTCAATTTTGATTTTGTCGAGACCGACAATTGAAAGCACAACAATAACCCCGCCGACCGCACCGATAAACAGCGCTTCGATACCGGAAGGCGTCAGCGGCTCAGCCGTGATCGACACTAGACCGGCCAATGCACCGTTTAATGCCATGGTCAAATCAGCTTTGCCAAACATGACACGCGCCAGCAGTAATGCAGCCACCAGGCCACCCGCAGCGGCGGTGTTGGTGTTCACAAAGATGTTCGCGACCGCATTCGCTTCATCAATGTTGCTCATCTTCAACTCAGAACCGCCGTTGAAACCAAACCAGCCGAACCAGAGAATAAACATACCCAGCGTGGCAAGCGGCATGTTGGCGCCCTGAATAGGAGTGATTTCACCATTCTTCCCGTATTTGCCCAGGCGTGGTCCAAGCAGGATCACCCCAGCCAGGGCTGCTGCTGCACCACACATGTGCACGACACCAGAACCTGCAAAGTCCAGGAAACCGAGAGCGTCGAGGCCACCGCCACCCCACTTCCAGAAGCCCTGCACAGGATAAATAAAGCCTGTCATGACAACCGCAAATGCCAGGAAGGCCCACAGCTTCATTCGTTCGGCAACTGCGCCCGAGACAATCGACATTGCCGTAGCCACAAACACTACCTGGAAGAAGAAGTCGGAGCGAGCTGAGTAGTAAGTGTCACCGCCGGAAGCCAACACGTCCGCCGTCGTATTTTCAGCACCGATCAGCGTGCCGAATATAGGCATCCATGAACCTTCTCCCGCACCCGGATACATAATGCTGTAACCGACCAGCAGATACATGATGGAGGCGATGGAAAACAACGCCACGTTTTTGGTCAGAATTTCTGAGGTATTTTTTGCACGGACCATCCCTGCTTCAAGCATGGCAAAGCCCGGCGCCATGAACATAACAAGTACGCCCATGAGCAGAAAGTAGAGCGTGTCTACTGAGTAACTGAGTTGTATAAGATCTTCCACGATTTTATTCTCCGGTGTTTAGTGCCGTTTAAACGGCCTCGGGTCCCGTTTCCCCGGTGCGTATGCGTACAACTTCTTCGAGTGCAGTCACAAAGATCTTGCCGTCGCCTACTTTGCCGGTGTTTGCGGATTTGGTAATGGTTTCGATAACCTGCTCAAGCAAGGCATCGTCAACCGCAGCTTCGATTTTTACCTTGGGTAAAAAATCAACTACGTACTCAGCCCCCCTATACAGTTCGGTATGGCCCTTCTGCCGCCCAAAGCCTTTCACTTCAGTGACAGTCATGCCTTGCACACCCACCTCAG
>JBCCUW010000609.1:0-2320 GCA_039196385.1 Pseudomonadota bacterium | reverse complement strand
GCTGCAACATATGATAAGTCGCAGGGTCCTCGGCAGGAATGTTCTGTACGCATAGATTTGTCTGCCGATAGGCATTAATGGAATCGAGGGTTTTGCGGATTGCAGTGAGCATCCCCAGCGCCAGTACATCAACTTTTAACAATCCTAATGCTTCCAGATCATCTTTATCCCACTGGATAATAGTGCGATCTTCCATAGCCGCATTTTCTACCGGCACCAGTTGTGCTAATGAGCCCTTGGAGATAACAAAACCGCCAACGTGCTGAGAGAGATGACGTGGAAAGCCAATGATTTCGTTCACGAAATAGAGAAACTGTTCGGCCACCAAACTGTTGGGATCCAGACCCGCCTTACGTAGCCGTTCCGGTATTTCATCTCGCTTGTCCCACCAGGCCATGGACTTAGCCAACAAATCAACAACATCCGGGCTCAGTCCCAGAGCTTTGCCCACATCACGTATGGCACTGCGTGGTCGATAGGTAATCAACGTGGCTGCCAGCGCTGCCCGCTCTCGACTGTAACGTTTGTAGATGTACTGGATCACCTCCTCGCGACGCTCATGCTCAAAGTCCACATCAATGTCGGGTGGTTCGTTGCGTTCTCTGGAAACAAAGCGCTCAAATAGCAGGTGCATACGAGCGGGGTCTACCTCGGTGATATGCAGGCAGTAGCAAACTGCAGAGTTTGCCGCTGACCCGCGCCCCTGACACAAAATATTCTGGCTGCGTGCAAATTGCACAACATCCTGCACTGTCAGAAAAAAGTGCTCGTACTGCAACTCTGCAATCAGCTTCAGTTCTTTGTTAATCACCGCCAGGGTGTCTGCGGGGACGCCAGCCGGCCAGCGCTCCTGTGCGCCAGCCATGGTCAGCTGTCGTAAGTATTCGCTGGGTGACAAATGTGGTGGAACCAGGTCTTCTGGATATTCATAACGTAATTCGTCCATGCTGAAATGACAGCGCTCGGCAATGTGCATGGACTCCTGCAACATTTCCAGCGGGTACAGTTCCATGAGTTCAGCCACCGGGCGCAACGTACGTTCAGCATTGCTGAATGCAGCCAGTCCCAGGTCAGCTACCGTGGTACGCAGGCGTACGGCGGTCAGCAGGTCTTGTAAGGGCTGACGGTGTGGACTGTGTGTATGCACGTTATTGCTGGCGACAATAGGCAAACTCAAGCGCATGGAAACGGTCAGTGCGTGTGCCATCTTGTCCAGATCATGGCCATCACGAAATAACTCCAATGCCAGCCACATCTCGCTGAATACTTCGTTCAGTTGCGCTGCCAATTGGATCAGTTCATCAATTCCGGCCCCCGGTGGTGGCAGCGGCGGAACCCACAGAGCCAGACAACCCTGCAGTCCCCAGCGAAAGTCCTCAAGTTGGGCATGGTATTCACCCTTGTTAGCGCGGCGACGTAATTTGGTGATCAGCGCGGAAAGCTGGCCGTAAGTTCCTCGGTCAGTGGCCAGTAATACTATTCTGGTTTGCTTGAAGGTGTTGTTGTCAGGTAGAGACAGGACAAATTCTGCGCCGACAATCAATTTGATACCACATTCTTTGGCGGCCACATGGGCTTTGACTAAACCGGCATAAGTACACTCGTCAGTAATGGCAATGGCTTTGTAACCTAGCTGGTGTGCCTGTTTGACCAGTTCTTCCGGGTGTGAAGCACCGCGCAGAAAGCTGTAGTTGCTGATGCAATGTAATTCAGCAAACTCCGGGATTTCAGCCAAAGTAGCCATGTAGATACCAATGTCCTTGCAGATCAACAAAAACCCAGCACTCAATCCCGAATCGGTGTCTGGCAATGTAATAGTCGCGCCAGGTACTTTCGTGTCGACTGTATTCCCGCTGGGAACTGCCGTGGGTGTTATGGCCTTGCGGGGATAACCGGGACAGTGGGGAAGCCGGAGATTGTGATGTCTGCTCCCACCACTGGCCTTGAATTCGCTCTGGGCCGTGTAACAGGTCGAGTTCGGCCAGGCGAATATGCCGGGGCGGATCAAACAACCATAATGGTCGTTTTTGTGTTCTGTCGGGAATCTCCATAGCATGGTTTTCGGCCGCTTTCCCGGCGCGTATTTTGCGCCGGCCGGTTTTACTGAAAGTGCGGTTATCGATGACGGCGCCCTGCCAGGCAGACTCAGGGGTGTGTTCAGTTTTGCTGTGAATACCATGACAAGCCAGGTCACCCAGGCGGGCACGCAGTTCGTCAACCAGTTCGCTCAGGTCCTGATGGGTGGCTGGATCATCAAACTGGCCGCTACCCTGAAACAGCCCCTGGCTCTGATTCTGCCAGGCGGCCAGGCGGCGCGCCT
>JBCCUW010000608.1:0-2327 GCA_039196385.1 Pseudomonadota bacterium | reverse complement strand
TCGACAAACGTGCCAGCAGCGTGTTCCTGGGCACCAGCGAAGAGGAAAACAGCCTGCACTGGCGAAATATCGAGGCGCCAACCTGTCTGATCAGCGGCTCGCTTTCCTGGGAATACTGGGGCCGGGAAGTTCTGACAGATGGCAGTAGCGGACATTTTGCAGAGGGTGAAATGGAGCAGCGCCTGGCCCATTTCAGGCACGCAGAACACCACTGGTTTGAGCATTCGGGGCATATGGTGCATTACGATGAACCCGAAAGGCTGACACAATTGACGCAACAATTTCTGGAGAGACACTATGGCTGACGTCATCGCAACTGACCTGACTACGTTCGACGGTCCCGGCATCGTAAACGATCTAAACCGCCTGCTACGCCTGCGCACGACGCCCATCGGCATGAAATTGTTTGCCAGCCGCGCAGAAATGGAAGCCATACCACGCATCCGCCGGCCCAAAGATGTGCATACCACAGATCAGATTGTCGGCCAGGCCAGTCGCAATGGCTGGACGGTGGGGGTCACCGCAGAAGACCTGGTGGGCGCACAGTGTCAGACCGTCATTGGCCTGCATCCGCGCAGCGAAGAATGGCTGTCTGGCGACCGCATGACCGGTGTCTGGTATGGCACCCAGGAAGACGCTGCTGCACACCAGGCGGCAATGGACGTGGTTCCTGCCGGACAATACGAGGCAATGGCGGTCAGCCCCCTGGCCAGTGGCCGTCTCAATCCACCGGATATCTGTTTGATTTACGCAACTCCGGCGCAGATGATCCTGTTTATCAACGGACTCCAATGGACAGGCTACAAAAAGCTTGAGTGGGGGTGTGTTGGAGAGAGTGCCTGCGCCGATTCCTGGGGCCGGGCGCTGGCGACGGGCGAGCCAAGTCTGTCGCTACCCTGTTTCGCAGAACGTCGTTACGGGGGCGTGATGGAGGACGAACTGCTGATGGCCATACCCCCTCACTTTCTGCCGAAAACTATTCAGGGCCTGGAAGCACTGTCAGGTAACGGCTTGCGTTATCCCATTCCACAGTATGGCATTAATAACGATGTGCGCGCGGGCATGGGAGTCTCCTACTAGATGGACATCTACGCTGCCATGTCGACACTGCGCGCAGTGCGACGCCTGAAACCGGATCCCATTCCACAGGACGTAATGGACCGCGTTTTGCAGGCTGCCACCTGGGCCCCGACCGGAGGCAACCACCAACCCTGGCGCATTATTGCGGTCCAGGATGCAACACTCAAACAGGGCCTGGAAGATCTGTATCGGCCACACTGGGAGAGTTACATCCCCGGCTACGAAGCGCACATGGCGAGCATGCCGCCGGCCGCAGCAGCCAGCTCACGTCGCGCGTTGGACGCCGGTACTTATCTGGCTACACACTTGCACGAAGCGCCGGTAATCTGTGTTTTTGTGTTTAATCCGGCACATATCACGATCACCGACGCGGAACTGAGCCGACCCAGTGTGGTGGGGGGCGGCTCCATTTACCCCGCGGTACAAAATCTCCTCCTGGCTGCACGCACGGAAGGCCTTGGCTGCGTGTTGACCACGTTGTTGTGCAAAGAAGAGCCTGAAGTCAAAAAACTGCTGGGTATTCCGCCCGATTGGCATACAGCAGCCCACGTCCCCCTCGGTTATCCCGTACTGGGCGGACACGGCACTCTGTCTCGCAAATCTGCGGCACAGATGGTGTTTCGCGATCGTTTTGGTCAGTCTGACGGGGCCTGAGCCGATGCGTCAGTACGCACCGCTCAACACCTGCGCAACTGCTGGTGATAGCGGTTAGCCTGGTCGGAAACCTTGCGCGCATATCCCTGGATGGTCGCTGAGCCTTTCCAGACACCCCGCCGATATCCTCCATGGCCGGTGTAGTACGCCAGATACAGGCGGTATGCATCAGTTTTGGCGATGCCCAGGCGCCGGTGTGAACGATGGTTGTACCAACCGATGAAATCCATCGCATCAGCAAAGTCATCTCGATCCGTAAACCAGCGCCTGCTCTCGGCTTCATATTCGCGCCAGGTGTCATCGGTCGCCTGCGCGTAACCATATGCAGACGAAAGTCGCCGCCACGGCACAATTCCCAGCAGTTTTTTGCGCGGCGGTTTGGCGTCCGCCACATAAGCAGATTCACGATGAACAAAGGCCATGGCGATATGGACCGGAGTACCCCAGCGTTTCTGCGCTTTGCGCGCCTGTTTATGCCAGCCGCGTTTCTCCGCAAAAATAGCGCACACATTGTCCGGTTGCCGTGGCGGGTTGCTGCTGCAGGCGCTAAGCAGGAGCACCGCGAACAAGAAGATTGGCGCGCTACGCGCCCG
>JBCCUW010000607.1:0-2330 GCA_039196385.1 Pseudomonadota bacterium | reverse complement strand
TCTGCAACAGGACTTTAGCCACGCGCACCAGCAGTGGCAGGCGGCGTAGATCATCCAGAAACTCCAACAGGCCATGCGTGCGGATCAACGAGATAGTCAGCATTGCTCGCGCCAGTTCCGGTTCCCGATTGAACAATCGCATAAACGCGGGGCCGGGAATCTGATCCACTTCACAATCCCCTCGGGCGGTAATGCTGTGGGTTCTAGGTAAACCGGCGAACAGGGTAAATTCACCAAAGCACTGACCCGGGCCCAGGGTCGAGGTGGTAATGTAGGAGCCGTCGCTGCCAAAATTACCCACCTGCACCAGCCCTTGTCGCACCATGGACAAACCTGGTTTGGCATCTCCACGACTGTGAATAATCTGACCGTCGCGATAACTGATTGTCCGCGCAATCTGCTGCAATTGCCGCAGCAGACGGCTGGGCAGCAAGTCCTGCAACAGTGGTGAGTGTGCTTCCAGAATGTCGCGCATCACGTTCCCCGATTCAAACGTCAGCGAATGTGCTGAAATGATAAGAACTTAGCATTCTAGAGTCACAGCCGTCTATAAATTAGTGCACGTTCCCCAAGCCTGTTGTGTGAAGGAGTTTCGCCATGAGCCCTGAATTGATCTTAGTGCCGGCTTTGTTTGCCGGTTTTGTCCTGTTGGAAATCATCTATACCCGTTTTTTCCACAAGCCGGGCCAGAGTGCTGCTGATGCGGTGGTGGAACTGGTCAGTGCGGGTACTCTGGCGGCACTCATCCAACCGGTCGCCCTAGGTGGTGGTATCGTGTTGGGCGCCTGGTTGCTGCCGATGCATGCGGACATGTTGCAAAGCTGGCCGGTACTTGCGGTATTCGGGTTGTTTCTGTTGCTGGACGATCTCACCCAGTATTGGTGGCATCGCCTGTCTCATAGCGTGAGTTGGCTGTACAAATTGCATCGACCGCACCACAACGCGCCGTATCTGTCGATTCGCGTGGTTTATCGCAACAACCTGTTCTACTACCTGTTGATGCCCGGGCTTTGGCTGTCCGGCGTGCTGATTTATCTGGGCGGCGGCTGGGTTTATGCGGTGTATATCACCCTGAAAATGGCAGTAATTTTCGGCGCTCATTCCGATGTTCGATGGGACGAGCCGCTCTACAAGATCAAGTGGCTGTCACCTGTGATGTGGGTTGTCGAAAGAACCATATCCACTCCGGCAACGCATGCCGCCCATCACGGCCGGCACGCGGCGGATGGCGTCACTCATTACAAAGGCAACTACGGCAATCTGCTGTTCTTCTGGGATGTTCTGTTTGGCACCGCCAAAATCACACGTCGGTATCCGGCGCAGTTCGGCGTGGAAAATCTTCCCGCTACCAACGTCTCTGAACAACTGTTCTGGCCACTGGCCAGCAGTCCGGCTGAGACGCCAATTGCGCAGGGGAATCACTGAGATGGCGATGACTGACCGTCAACATAATGGGCTTCACCGCTGGGGTGGGTTGCTCTGTCTGGCGCTGCTGTTTGCGCTGGGCGGACATGCGCCATCCAGCCTTGCCGCACAATCCAGCCCGGTGTCACAGCTTGAAATGGCCGGGCCGGATGCGGCGTTGCCGCTTACCGACGCCCAGGCCGCGATGATTTATGACTATGCGTACCCGCTGGTGTTGATGCGCATCAGTCAGGATCTGATGTTCACGGTGCCGTTCAGACCGCCGGGGCAGCCGAATCAGTTCATCCATTTCAAACAACTGGCTCAGCCGCAAAACCGGGCCGTCGTGCTTGGCAATCGCAATACGCTATACAGCGTTGGGTGGGTAGACCTTAGCGAAGGTCCGGTACGTTTTGAGATACCAGACATGCTGGATCGCTACTATGTCATGCCCTTGCTGGATGCCTGGACGAATACCTTTGTCAGTCTGGGGTCGCGCACAACGGGGCAGCAAGCGCAGAAGTATCTACTGGTCAGCGCCTCGCAGCCTATGCCGGACGCGCCACCTGGATACGAGATCATTGTCTGCCCCACCGACATGGTGTGGATTACAGGGCGTATTCAAGCGGACAGTCAGCAGGATGCGGTAGCCGCAGGTTTGCTCCAGGACGCGTATGTTCTGACCCCTAATGCAGCGGCTGAATCTGCGAACGGGGAGATGGCAGCAAATCAATATGTCCCGCGTTATCAAGCCGCGCAAGTACGCAAGCCGGTACCTTACTCGCTGCAGATGACCGCCGGGGACTATTACAACGAGTTTTTCCAGCAGTGGTTAAGCAATCCTTCACCTGCGCAGGACAGTCAGATGCTCGCGCTGCTGGCTGCGGCTGGTATCAAACTTTAATTTTCAAGAGCTAGGGGACTAG
>JBCCUW010000606.1:0-2340 GCA_039196385.1 Pseudomonadota bacterium | reverse complement strand
CAGAACTGTCACGCCCGAGTCCTCACCATTGCAGTCGTCAACACGCCTGATAACTGTCCGCCCGAGGCGTACCAGCGCACCGTGGCGTTGTGTGCCGCACTGCAACGAAGGCCGGATACACTGGTTCTCGATCTGGCCCGCCGCCCGTACCAGTTACCCGCAAGCAAAGCAGTCGGTCTGGCGCGCAAAATCGGCAGCGATGTGGCCCTGGGTTTAATCGCTGCCGGTCAGATCCAGAGTCCATGGATCTATCAGACTGATGGGGACGCCGTGCTGCCGGAGAACTATTTCAGCTCAACTCTGCCAGCCAACGGTGCCGCGGTGTTCGCGCATCACCATGTCAGTGCAGACAATCTCGCACAGCGGGCGGCTGACTTGTACGACCTGCATATGCGCTACTACGTTGGCGGCCTGGCGTATGCAGGCTCAAAGTACGCACACCCGAGCCTGGGCAGCACCATCAGCATACACGCACAAACGTACGCGGAGATCCATGGCTACCCACAACGCAACGCCGGCGAGGATTTTTACTTGCTGAACAAAGCGTGCAAAGTGGCCCCGGTCACGTACATTCCGGAAGTCAACGTCCGCCTGCGGGCGCGCTTATCAAGGCGGGTACCATTCGGCACCGGTCCTGCCCTGCAGAAAATTATCGAGCAATTGCGGGACTGCCCGGACGGCAGCACTTATTGCAGTTATCACCCTGAGAGCTTTGCGGTGCTGAAGACAGCACTGCGCGCAACCGCTGCGCACTGGGCTGGCGCAGACATACCTGCAGGCCTGGCCGCGCGTACCCTGGACCAATTGGGTTATGCGGACTTTGCGGCCGGGGTGCACCGACAATCTGCCCCACCTGCGCAACGCCAGTTGATGCTGACGCAATGGTTTGACGGATTTCGCCAGCTGCGCTTTGTGCATCTGCTGCGGGATCACTATCCGGATCAATCATTACTACACAGCCTGGAAACCGCGCCTTTCCAACCCGCCGCAGCGCCCGCATCAACATCCCCCATCACGGCATAGCGCGCAAACTCAGGTGATGCAAATCTGCAGAGCCTGTCGCTGTGAACCAGTGCACACTGTTGCGCCGACCTGAGTCACACTGCCAGCGATCAAGGTCCGCGCCCGGGTCAGGATTCGCAGTACACTGTTGTGTAGCAAGGCGCCGCAAAATTGACGCATGCGGCAACATCCAACTACTTACGGCTGCAGGAACAATATGTCCACGTCAATGCCCGCAAATACGGATCTGGCCTGGGATTTAGACGATTTCAATCAAGCTGACCGGGCCATGGATTTTGTCCGACAGTTTGAAACCACGTTGTGCGTTTATTCCCCATCTGTGGAACAGATTTATTCCACCTACAACATGTTCTTTCCTGAAGATTGGCAAGGCAAGCTGGTGATCCTGCCTGATGCGGGCGCATACCACGACACCTACTATCACATCGATCGCAACAGCGTGGCTGCCACCGGTCTGAATATTATTCCCGGTGAGCTGATCGGTCGTCACGGTTTGTATCTGGCGAACGTGGACGAAAATCGCTCTCTGGGTAAGCGGCAGGTGCCATTTGAAGCCGGTATGCGCGCGATTATGCAGGCGCGCCCTCAGCAGGATCCATTTCTGCCGGTGTTGGCCAAGGGTGACCTGCGCGAGCTGGAACAGTCCTGGCCGGTACTCCACCTGCATCGGGTGGTTCCAGCCAAGGTAGCACACATGTCGAGCCTCGACCGCTCAACCTTGACCAACGCCATCACAGAAAAGTTAGAATCCCTCTTTATTGAGCAGCAGAAGGCCACCCAGGTCGCTTGAGGCGGGGTGCGCTGAACGTCACCTGGAGGGGGTTGCTTGACAGATTCATCCGCACAGCCAGGCAACTGGCAGCAAGGTGGTCGCCGCTGGCTTATCACGCTGGTTGTCGCCGCCGCAGTTGCTCTATCCTGGAGCGGCATTGCTGACCAACATGCCCACGAACAGACCAGTGCCACGTTCAAGAAAGCACTGGCTGCCGCCGCGTTGGCGCGCGCCTTCAATGGCGTCATTTCTGTGGCTCAAGGCACTGAAGTGGCCATCCAACCGGTGGGGGTTGGCGTTACTCTCACCGTGGGGGAAATACTTGATCCGTTAAACGACCTGGTCGAACGTTTTGCTGTGCTGGCCCTGGCCGCCAGCGTTTCTCTGGGCTTGCAGATGACCGTAGGCGACATGGTCACCAGCGTCTGGCTGAACGGTGCGTTGAGCATATCCGCGCTGGCGTGCCTGGCGTTACTCTGGTTGCCAGGCGCCGCAACATCCGTGGTCGCCGCCAGCCTGCGCGTGCTGGCCGCGGTGGTGTTCCT
>JBCCUW010000605.1:0-2350 GCA_039196385.1 Pseudomonadota bacterium | reverse complement strand
CCTTGGTGATCACCTGTAAGATGGGACAACATTCCGGCAGTGCAGGCACGTTGTTGAAGAAAAAGGGTTTTGCCAATGTCAGCCGTCTGAAAGGCGGTATTGCCGAATGGCGGGGCCAGAGCCTGCCCGTGGTGAAAGCCTGACGGCGCGTTCAACCGTACATAATCGCATCTCATATCACCCAGCTATTACTGCAAAAACTGCAAGAGTCTAACCAATGAGCGAATCATCCGAACAACCGCCCGAAAATTCCCGTGAGAACCCGCGTCAAGCCGTGCAGGTGCAGATGCGAGTGGAGCGCATGTATCTGAAAGATGCTTCATTGGAATCCCCTGGCGCACCTTCCATATTTGGCGAACAATTCCGTCCGGAGATGCAGGTGGATATCAATACCACGGTTAACAGCCTGGGGGACAATCGCCACGAAGTGGTATTGTCGGCGACAGTGACGGCCACCCGGGATGAACAGCGCACCGCGTATCTGGTGGAAGTGCACCAGGCCGGTATTTTCGTCATTGAGGGGGTCACCGGTAATCCGCTGCGTCAGGTGCTGGGCATCGCGTGCCCCAATATGTTGTTCCCCTATATACGTGAAGCCATCGACAACCTGGTCGTGAAGGCGGGGTTCCCGGCCCTGCAACTGGCGCCGGTTAACTTTGAGGCGCTTTACACCCAGGCTGTGCAGCAACAGCAGCAACAGCAACAACAAGCTGCGGGTTCACAAGATCAGCAGGTGAAGCACTGACGCCTGCGCCGCGTTATACGCCGCTGGTGAAATCCAGCTGACGCCATGCTTCGTACAATACAACGGCAACTGAGTTAGCCAGGTTCAGGCTGCGCGACTGCGCCTGCATAGGGATGCGTATTTTCTGCTGCGGGTTAAAGGTATCCAATACCGTGTCTGGTAAACCCCGCGTCTCCGGACCAAAAACAAAAGTGTCACCTGATTTATAGTCCGGCTGATGGTGTTGTGTGGTGCCTTTCGTGGTGCAGGCAAACATGCGCTGTGGCTGAACGGTCTGCAGGTAGTCTTCGAGGCAGGCATGCAGGCTGACTCGGGTAAACTCGTGATAATCCAGACCTGCTCTTTTTAGGCGGCTGTTCTCCCAGGCGAAACCCAGCGGTTCGATTAAATGCAGGTGCGCGCCGGTGTTTGCACACAAGCGAATGATATTTCCGGTATTGGGCGGTATCTCTGGTTCATAGAGGACAACGCTGAATGTAGGGGCAGATCGCTGCTCGGGCATGTTCCTGGGTCAGGAACTGGACATCTCCAGTTCCTGCATCTTCCGGGTCAGGGTGTTTCGGCCCCATCCTAGCAGTTCCGCTGCATCTTTTTTACGCCCGCCGCTCTTGCGTAAGGCCGCCGTAATCATGACCTTCTCAAATTTTGGTATCGCTGTGTCCAGCAATGGTTGCGGATCGGGGCTGTCCAGGAGTTGGCTGGCCCACAATTGCAGATTGGTCTCCCAGTCCGAATCGTTGCCGCTGTGGTCAGGTTCCTGCAACTCCGGTGGCAGATCGTGCGGCAGTATGGTCCTGGTGCTGGCCATCACGTGCAGCCAGCGGCAGGTGTTCTCCAGTTGTCGCACATTACCGGGCCAGGGTAGCAGGGTGAGATAGTCTTCGGTCTCCGGTGCCAGGCGCTTGGTTTCGTCGCCCAGTTCTCTGGCCGCATTCTCCAGAAAGCGGCGCGCCAGAACTGGAATGTCAGTGCGCCGCTCCGACAGGGGTGGCACGTGTACGCGAATGACATTCAGGCGGTGGTACAAGTCCTCACGGAAGCGCCCGCTGGAGACCAGGGTCTCCAGGTTCTGGTGAGTTGCGGCAATAATGCGCACATCAACCCGCACGGATTGGTGTCCGCCGACCCGGTAAAATTCGCTTTCCGCCAACACGCGCAGCAGGCGGGTTTGTGCGGTGGCCGGCATATCACCAATTTCATCCAGAAACAGTGTGCCTTCGTGGGCCTGTTCGAAACGACCGATACGGCGTTGGTTGGCGCCGGTAAACGCGCCTTTTTCGTGGCCGAACAGTTCGCTCTCGATCAGTTCGTCGGGAATCGCGGCCATGTTCAGCGCCACAAAATTATTGTTTGAGCGCGGGCTGTGCCGGTGCAGAGCTTTGGCGACCAATTCTTTGCCCGATCCGCTGGGGCCGTTAATGAGCACGGAAACGTCTGAGGAGGACAGCCGCCCAATGGCGCGGAAAACTTCCTGCATGGCCGGCGCCTGACCGATAATTTCTGGGGCAGGCTCAGAGCTGGTCAGTTGCAGGTCTGTGGCTTCCTGAGAGTGGGCAATGGCTCGCTTCACCACAGCGACGGCATCGTCGACGTCAAAGGGTTTGG
>JBCCUW010000604.1:0-2352 GCA_039196385.1 Pseudomonadota bacterium | reverse complement strand
GCCTGGTACTGGTAACGGCGCCCAATCCATGGGCCGTGAGCTGGCGCATTCACAAGCGTTTGCCCAATGCCAGGTGACCAAGGTGTTTGAAAACGTCTGTTTGCGACCTCCTCAGGACGCCGCAGATCAGACCGCTGTGAGCAATATGGTGACTTCACTGCAGAGCAGTGGCTACAACCTGCGGCAGACCTTTGCTGAGGCTGCTGTACATTGCATGGGTAACTAGGAGATCAACACAATGAAGACGCAATCAAATTGGTTCTTGCGCTTGGTCAGCCTGGCGACCCTGAGTCTGTTTCTACAAGCTTGCGGAAGTGGCAGTGGTGCGGGCACTTCAGAAAACCCGATCACGGCAACGCCTGATGTCAGCAATTATTCCGGACCCGCTCCGGCCACTGCTGATGTACAGGCTTTTAAACTGAACGTGTGGGACAACCTGGTGCCAAATAATCGCTGCGGCTCTTGTCACAGTGACGACCAGAATCCCCGCTTTGTCCGTGCTGACGACATCAACTCGGCGTATACCGAGGCAAACGCGATCGTCAACCTGGCGGATACCGGATCTTCCCTGTTAGTGCAGAAAGTACGCGGCGGGCACAATTGCTGGTTAACCAGTGACGATGCCTGTGGCGATATTCTGCAGTCTTATCTGGACAACTGGGCCGGCCAATCCCTTGGCGGTGACGGCAAAACAGTAGAACTGGAAGCACCGCCCATCGCGGACCCCGGTACCAGTAAGAACTTCCCGGCTGACACCACTCTGTTCGCCCAGGAAGTTTATCCCTTGCTGACCCAGTATTGCTCTGATTGCCACAACGATACAGCTGCAGTACCTCAGAGTCCGTTCTTCGCCAGCGAAGAGATTGAGTCGGCATACGCGGCAGCACAGACGAGAATTGATCTCGAGACGCCATCCGCCTCACGCTTTGTTGTACGTATCGGCAGCGAGTTCCACAACTGCTGGACACTCGACTGCGGTGACGACGCCGATGAAATGGAACTGGCCATTACCAATATGTCCAACGCCATTACCCCCACGCAGGTTGATCCGGACCTGGTGACCTCCAAGGCGCTTGCCCTGACCGACGGCATCATCTCTTCGGCAGGTGGGCGCCACGAAACCAATGTCGTCGCTCTATACGAGTTCAAAACCGGCATTGGCAACACGGTATTCGATACCAGTGGTATCGAACCCTCACTGAATCTGACCCTGTCCGGCGACTACGAATGGATTGGTGGTTGGGGCGTGCAGTTCACCAACGGTAAAGCCCAGGGTTCAACAACCGCCAGCGCCAAGCTGCGGGATCTGATTACCGCCACGGGTGAGTACTCGGTGGAAGTGTGGGCAGCACCAGCCAATGTTGTGCAAGACGGACCCGCGCGCATCGTGTCGTACTCCGGTGGCTCAACCACGCGTAACTTCATGCTGGGCCAAACCCTGTACAATTATGATTCGTTCGTTCGCTCCGATCAGACGGATCAGAACGGTGAGCCGCAATTGTCCACTGCAGACGACGACGAAGACCTGCAGGCCACGCTGCAACACGTGGTGATGACCTACGATCCGGCCAACGGACGCCAGCTTTACGTTAACGGCGTACATACCGGAGACGTGGACGGTGTACCCGGCGGCCTGTTAAACGACTGGGACGATACCTTTGCTCTGGCCCTGGCCAGCGAAGTGGATAACAACAATCGCTGGGCGGGAACCGTGCGCCTGCTGGCCATCCACAATCGCTCGCTGACTCCTGAGCAGGTCACGCAGAACTTTGATGTGGGCGTGGGTGAAAAATACTACCTGTTGTTCAACGTCAGTGATCACATTGACGTGACCGATGCTTATGTCGTGTTCGAGGTGAGTCAATTCGACAACTACGCTTACCTTTTTGACGAGCCGTTCTTCGTCATCCTGGACAGCGCGGCAACCCCGGGCAGTTTCCCGATGGCAGGCATGCGGATTGGTTTGAACGGCCGCGAAGTGGCCATTGGCCAGGCATTCGCCAAAATGAGCACCACTGTCAACGATGCGGATTACGCGGCTGAAGGACTGCAACGCCTGTCTGAACTGGGCACCGTTGTACCCCTTGAAAAGGGCCCGACCCTGGACGAGTTTTTCCTCACCTTCGAGCAACTGGGTGATGAGACGAACGTTGTTGTCGAAGCAGATCCGGTTGCCCCGCCACCGGCCGCGCCAGTGCCGCGCGATGCTGAGTTGGGTATTCGCGACTTTGCCGAAATTAATGCGACGATGTCAAAAATGACTGGCGTACCGAAGTCCAACGGTCTCGTAGCCGGCACGTTTGAGCAGGTCCATCAGGCCATGCCCGTGAGCGCCAATGTTACAGGTTTCAT
>JBCCUW010000603.1:0-2363 GCA_039196385.1 Pseudomonadota bacterium | reverse complement strand
GTCGCGCAGCGGGTTTAACTTGTTCCAGGAGTGGGCCAGTTACAAAGACCTCAGGTCTGTGTACCGTGAGGAAAAACCGGACATGGTGCATCACATTACCATCAAGCCGGTACTCTACGGTTCATTTGCGGCCAGTCGCGAACACGTCCAGGCTGTGGTGAACGCGGTGCCCGGGATGGGTTTCATCTTCACCCGGCGAGGGGCGCGAGCAGCGCTATTGCGTTCTATTGTCAATACACTGTATCGGGTAGCGTTTGCCCATCCGAACATGCGGGTAATTTTTCAGAACACTGAAGACATGCGGGGTTTCATTGGCCATGCCATTGTGCGCCGGGACCGGGTTGTGCTGATTCGCGGCTCAGGTGTAGAACTGAGCGCGTTTAATCCCGACGTAATAGCGCCGGAGCCTGTGACCTTTGTGCTGGTGGCGCGCATGCTGCGGGACAAAGGCGTGAACGAATTTGCGCAAGCAGCGGCCGTTGTTAAGGAACGTTATCCGGACTGGCGTTTTCTGCTGGCGGGGGATGTGGATCCAGGTAACCCCAGTTCCCTGTCTGCCAGCGAGCTGGAGGCGATGCAGCAACGTTACGGTGTGGAATGGTTGGGCCAGGTTGAGGATGTTCCGGGTTTGCTTGAACAGGTTCATGTGGTCTGCCTGCCTACTTACTACCGGGAAGGCTTGCCCAAAACTTTGCTCGAAGCTTCTGCCGCGGGCCGTGCCATGGTGGCTTCGGACATTGCGGGCTGCCGTGAAGTCATCACCCCCGGGGTTAACGGTCTGCTTGTGGCACCGCGCAAGGTTCCACCGTTGGCGGATGCGCTACTTCACCTGGGAGAGAACAAAATGCTGCGCGAACGCTACGGCCAGGCTGCGCGTAAGCGGGCAGAAGCGGTGTTTGCCGTGGAAGATGTGGTGGAACATACCTTTCGGGTTTACCGTGATCTGCTGCCCGGTGACGCTGACTTGCCGCTGGGTGACACCGGGTAACCTGTGCCGCCTTTTTTTGTGATTTGTACGCCTGTTATCTGCACTCTTGTGATGTGCACTCTTGTGAGCTCAGTGGTGACCGCCTGATGCGCGTACTGGTTACCGGCGCCAACGGCTTTATCGGGGGGCATTGCGTCAGTACTATGCGCCAGATGGGCTGGCAGATGGATGGGGTGGTGCGTAACGGCGCCTCAACACCGGCAGCTGGCTTGCATCGGGTGCATACTTCACTGGCATTGCAAGCTGATGATCTGGCCGGCGTGGATGTCATCTTTCATCTCGCGGGTCTGGCCCACGATCGTGTCACCGCCGCTCAGCCTGGTGGACTGCAGGCCCAACTGCATCAGGTTAATGCTCAGGCTACTCAGGCATTATACGACCAGGCAGCCATTGCGGGGGTGCCCCGGTTTATCTGGCTGAGTTCCATTAAGGTGCTGGGGGAGGGGAAGGCAGGTGACTATCAGGTGGATGATCCGCGTCAACCTCAGGGCCTGTACGCCACCAGCAAAGCGGCCGCGGAAACCAGCCTGCTGGCCAACCAGGTGCCGTCCACGCAACTGGCCATTGTGCGCCCGCCGCTGGTATACGGCCCCGGCGTAAAAGCCAATTTTCTGAAGCTGATGCACTATGCCCGGTCACCCTGGCCGCTACCCCTGGGCGGCGCTCAGCAACCCCGCGCTTGGTTGAGCGTACACAATCTGGTCGATCTGCTGATACGTCTCGCCCAACACAATTGTCAGGGTATCTGGCACGTGAGGGACGCGGAACAACCGGGGACCAGTGCCATGTTGCAACAGCTGGCCGCGGCTGCAGGTAACACCTCGCGGCAATGGCATGTGGCAGACCAGCTGGTCTGTCGTCTCGCCGGTATGGTGGGTCGGGGGGATCTGGCGCAGCGCATTTTTGGCCGACTGACGGTGGATATGCAGACCACCTGCAGTGCACTCAATTGGCAACCACCTTACACCCAGGCAGCAGAAGTTAACAAGGCGATGGCATGGCTGCAGGCACAGTAATGCTGGGCCTCGGCCTGGCCGCCGGTCTGCTCTTGCAATGGCTCGTGGTACGCTGGGCGCGTCAGCGGGGTGTGGTCGCCACCCCCAATAGTCGCAGTTCGCACAGCCAGCCCACCCCGACGATGGGCGGGTTGGCGCTGGTGCTGGTGGTCATCACCTACTTTATCTATGCCGCAGTGGCAAATGTGATCCCCGGAGCTGAATCGTTCGCTGAGCCGTTGGCCGAAGCGCTTGGTCCAGATGCACAACAGGGGTATATGCTCGCCTGGTGGTGGCTCGCGGGGCTTATGATCATGGGCCTGGTGGGCTTGCTGGATGATCTGCGCGAACTCAGTGCCTGGCTGCGTTTTGTGGTGCAG
>JBCCUW010000602.1:0-2374 GCA_039196385.1 Pseudomonadota bacterium | reverse complement strand
CTGCAGCCTGCTGGGGGCTGTGGCGGTGCCGGTTAACGCGCGGTACAAGCCGTTGGAGCTGGCTTATGTGATTGGTGATGCGGATCTTAAAGTCATCGTGACGTCAGACCACATATCGGAATACGCCAACTTCCCTGAACTGCTCACTGCAGCGTTGCGGGAAGTTGGCGTATTCCGATATGTGGTCTGACGTCACGATGACTTTAAGATCCGCATCACCAATCACATAAGCCAGCTCCAACGGCTTGTACCGCGCGTTAACCGGCACCGCCACAGCCCCCAGCAGGCTGCAGGCCATCACCACCTCAAGGTAGGTCAGACAATTCGCCATCAAGATGCCAACATAGTCACCGTTGCGGACGCCCAGACCGTGAAGGCTGCGCGCATGAGTGTAAGCCGAACTGACAAACTCAGCGTAGCTGCGCCGCGCGTCGGGGAAGATCAACACCGGCCGCTCCGGCCAGCGATCTGCAGTCGTCAAGAGAAAGTCCGCCAGGGTGGACACATGGATACGGTGGCTGTGCATGCGACGCTGACTCCGGCTCAGGGTGAGCGCCTATCCTAAACCAAATACGCCCTGCCAGTCAGACGTGGCGCAGCGCATAACTGTCAAACCAGCGCCGCAGGGCGGGGTGGTCTTCGGTAATGTCCAGACCGCCAAAGCGACCGAAATTAACCGCTGCCAGCAAGGTACAGTCGGCAATACTTGGACGCTCACCAGCGACAAACTCCCCAGACAGCAGACTGTCCACGTAAGCTAACGCAGACGGCAAAAAGGCGTTCTCACGCTCCGCAATAGCCGGGTTGGGAGGTAAACCCAATGGCGACCGGGTGGCATGCACCAACCGAATAACCCGCAGCAGAACATTCATTTCAAGATAACGCTCCAGCGCCCGGATGCGCAGCCGCTCCCTGGGTGAGGTACCGATGAGGCTGGGTTCGGGATACAGCTCCTCCAGGTACTCCATAATCGGCAGAGACTCGGCAATACAGGTACCATCGTCCAGCTCCAGAACCGGTAATGTGCCGCGCGGGGAACGTTGCAGGTGCGCGGGTTGGCGATGTTCACCCTGGGTCAGATCAACCAGCACGCAGTCGATATCGGTAATCTGCTTTTCCTTGAGGTAAAACATCAGCTTGGCCGGATTGGGGGCGGGCTGGAAATAGTAAATTTTCAACAGTCGTTCCTTGCAACAAAGGTTGGGCGGTGACGCTTGGCGTAACAGTTATCCAAACAGATCAATTTGTCGATCATCCCCGATCACTTGATTAAAGTTCAGACCCAGGGCTTCAAGCACGGGCTCTGCTACGGGTTGCACCTGGCGTTGCAGATAGTGCTCCCGATCTAACGGATGGCGCTGCTCCGCAGCCAGCTCCGGCCCCTGTTCGGTGATCACATACGCCACCAGGCGGGGTGGCTCGACGCTGGATTTTTTCACTGCCTGCACGTGCGGTGGTATGTTGGTTGTATATGAATCGACCGGTTTACGCAGACCCTTGTGATAAACCAGCAGGTCATCCAACTCGCCCGCGCGCAGTTGCGCCACTACCGAATGCAGATACTGAGCAACCTCATCACCATGAAACAGGCGGGCAAACAGATTTTTCTGCACCTGTTTCGCCAGTTCTGTCCAATCGCGGCGCACCACTTCCATACCCACAAACTCTAGCGCCTGGCTGTCCGCGACTTGTGCATCCGGCGACGTCCTGGTCTCCGGGGTTTCCGGGGTTTCCGGGGTATAGCGCAGCCCGGCATACCGCTTACGCGCCCCCTGAGAGCCACCGCGCACCGACGCCAGAAACAGTTTGCTGTAGAGTTTTTCAAATTCCATCTGCAGCCGGCTGACAACGCCATAGCGCGTTTGCAGATAATCTGCCAGCCCTGCATTAAAATCGGCGACCAAGCCCGGCGCCAGGCTCATGGCCTGCTCACCGGTACTGCAGCCCGAAGCCACAAACACCGAATCGGTGTCCCCATAAAGCACAGCATAACCGCGCTCTTCGAACCATTGTTTGCTCCAGCCAAGCAGGTGCCGACCCTGGCTGGTAATCGCGTTGGCGATGGCCGGGTTGTAGAAACGACAAGCCGGGGTTCCAAGCACGCCATAAAAACTGTTCATCAGTATTTTTATCGCCTGCGAAGCTACCGCATCACCACGCGCTTTGGCTTCATCGCGCTGCGGAAATAACCGATCGAGCATATCCGGAAGAATGCTCAATTCACCCGCGTCAGCCAGGTCACCCACTTCAACCGTTTGATCCGGAGAGGCGCTGACAAAGGCGGTGCCGTCATGGGTGTATACGTGGGACCCGGGGTTCTGCAGGGCCTGGTGATAACCAAGCGGGTCGATATTGAAGGTGCGGATGATGCTCG